>NZ_CBDLAM010000110.1:0-9840 GCF_965301125.1 Anaerosporobacter sp.
CTTATATTCATCTACTGATGCTTCATCCGTTAGCAAAGAGATCGGCTGATTTCCCTCCGCAACCCATTGTTTATAAAATGATCGAATCCAAGATTTTCTTGTGCCTGCAAATGTAGACCAATAACTACGTTTTACTGAATCATCATAAAAATTTGGAGATATTTTCCCAGATAGTTGTATATTAAATCGTGTATAAAGAGAAACTTTTTTTCCATTGCATAGAATAAATATGTAATAATTCGATGATGCACCTCTACCGCCAGCACCACCAGTCGTTACATAATTTACACTTAACACTGATTTTTTTGCGATGAATCTTCCACATATCATATGGTAATTTTGAGACTCTTGATAGAGCCTACTAGGAATCTTCTCTTTGACACAATCATAAAAAGTTTCTTTTTCTATCATTAGCTTTAACTGCTGAGGATCTATATCATAATACTGACATATGCTTCGATTTGAAGTTTTCCAATTTTGTAAAAACCACTTCAAATAGAGTGTTGGAACTAATATTAAAATAATGAAACCAATAACATTATCCTCGTCAACGATCGCTTTCTTTGATAATAATACTGCAATTATAATCATTCCTAAAAAAATCACAGAAACAATAGCTATACAGAAAGCAATTATATATTTAGATCTATAATGATACATTTTATTGACTCTATCAAATATATTATTCACTGATTTGCTCCTCCAATTTTAGCAACTATGTGTATTTCTGTGACTAAAAGATACTTCCAAAGAAGTTTCCTATTCCATCTACTACATCTCCTACTTTATCTCCAACATAATCAACTGCACAGTTTGCTCCATATTTTGCACCATCTATCAAACTATCTTTTTTCCCATCACCATCAAAATCATAAACATCTGTATTCGTTACATAGCCAATTGCTGCTCCAGCTCCTGCTCCTACTACAGTTCCAATCGGTGGTGCAAATAATGATCCAATCGCCGCTCCTGCCGCTGTTACTCCAGCATTTGCTGTTACAGATACCGTAGTGTCTACTACAAATTCTTTCACGTTCTCTCCAGACATAGTAAACTTGCCATTTTCAAAGAAATCATCACTGAAATCACTTGCAATATCTAATGCGGTTCCAACTGCACTTAAGCCTTTTGCAAATTTACTTGCCTTTCCAAGATCACTATAATTACTTGGCTTGAAATCATCCCAGAATTTCATACTATCCTTAAATTCCGTGCCAAACGCTTTAGCCATTTTAGCACCATTACCTAATTGAAAGTCATCAAGATAATTAGCTAGTTCATTATATCTTCCATCTTTAAATAAACGTTCGTATGTATGATTTGGATTCTTCTTATTATATAACTCTATGCCTTTCTGTCTTAAAATCTTAGCATCGTATTTTGTCCATCCTTCTTTGCCAGTGATTGCTTCCATGAATTCCTTTACTTGTTGTTTGGTCAAATTATCACCACCACGGAGTTTAATAAATTTTCGACCATTCTCTGTCACAATACGAAATCGTTTTCCCTGAGATATCAATTCCAAAGCTTTCCACATCTTAGCATCTTTAATTGATATTAGCATCGTTTTTAATACACCCACACTAGGATTACCGTTAATATCAAATATTTCATTTATTAAATCCAAAATCTGTCCTTCAGAATCTTTTCCTTCTATCGCACCTGCCTGCCCCTTTGATCCAAATGATACCTCTTCTTTCTTATACTTATCTACTATCATACCTTCTGACTTTACATATGTCTGAATTGATTGTGATAAAACATCACTCAGCTTCATCATTACAGTCTGATGCTCTTCCATATCTTCCAGAATTTGATTCAACTGTTCTCTGATTTTACTAGAAGATGATATCTTATTTGTTACAGAATTGCTTATCGTTCTAACCTGTTCGGACAGAGTATCCATCTGTGATGCAATACCACTGATTTCCTCCACCTGACTCTGTACTCCAGCAGTCTTTAATAATAATGGTTTCATGTTCTTACCCTCCCTAATTTAATAAATACTGTCTGGTAATCCCCATAATATACCCCTATTTTATATCTAATGTAATTTTTAGTCAATTCATTGCCGTGCTTTCTAGGTCTTTTTTCATAGGCCTATTCTTGTGTGCTATCTGAACCTAAATTAATTGGTCTCATAAGAGGGAACATAATGGAATCTCTTATGTTATCGGTTCCAGATAACACTTGAAATACTCTATCAATACCCATACCCCATCCAGAGATTGGCGGCATTCCGTATTCCATTGCCATTATATAATCTTCATCCATCATCATCGCTTCTTCATCACCATTCGCTTTACAACGAGCCTGTTCAAGCAAACGTTCTCTTTGCTCTCTTGGGTCAACAAGCTCAGAATAAGCATTAATAATCTCTGCTCCATTTATAATGAGTTGAAAGCGATCAGAGATTTCTGGATTCTCATCATTCGCTCTTGCGAGAGGTGATAAATCTGTTGGATGTTCTATTAAAAATGTGGGATTAATCATATTAGGACGGCTGACTTTTTTGTATAACAAATCAATCAAATTACCTCTTCCTAGCGTTCGAGGATCAATGGCAGAAGAAAGATCAATGTTTTCTTGTTCAATCTTTTCAAGTAATTCACTTGCTGTCTTATAATTTTCAATATCTATACCACAATCACGAAGAAGCAATTCTCTGAAAGAAACAACTTCCCATTCACCTGCAAAATCAATTGTATTACCATTTACATTAATAATAGGGCTTCCCCATATTTTTGTTATAACACTCGTAAGCATTTCTTGCAAAAATTTCATATTATCTTTGTAATTGTAATAGGCACAGTATCCTTCTAACATGGTGAAATCTTGTAGATGAGTTGCATCTATGCCCTCATTCCTAAAACATCTAGCAAATTCAAAAACTTTCGTAAATCCTCCTACAATTGCTCTCTTCAAATATGTCTCCGGTGCAATTCGTAAATATACTTCCATATTAAGTGCATTATGATGTGATGTAAATGGTCTTGCAGTCGCACCAGATGGGTGGTCAATTAGTGCAGGGGTTTCAATTTCGATGTATCCATTATCCTCAAGATATCTTCTGATTTCCTTAATAAACTGAGATTTCTTCACAAAGCGTTCTCTAGTTTCGCTGTTCATACACAAATCCAAATATCTTTGTCTATAGCAAATCTCTGTATCCGTTACACCATGGAACTTTTCCGGGAGCGGTCTATAGGATTTTCCAAGGAATTCGATTCTAGTTACAAGAATCGATTTTTCACCAGCCTGAGTTGTAAAGATTTCTCCCTCAACTCCAAGAAAATCTCCAATGTCAAAGCCTTTCTTTAAGAAATCATATTCTTGTTCTCCTAAGAGGTCTTTTTTAGCAATTACTTGTATTCTTCCAAGAATATCCCCAATTGTTAAGAACGACATCTTTCCCATCTTTCTCATAGACATTATTCTTCCTGCTGTTCGTACCCCAGTTACCCCCTCTTCAAGATTAATAACATCACATATCTCGTGTGTCTTTTCAAATCTTTCTGGATAAGGGTTCGTTTGATTGTTCACATACTCAAGTTTCGCCATTCTGGCATTTAAAATGTTATTTTCGCTCATAAGTTCATCATTCCTTTCAAGATAAATTTGGGGGCATGTGATTTTGAGCGCAAAAAAACCGCCCCTGTTTCCAAGGACGGGATTGTATATTAATCCGTGGTACCACCTTAGTTCGTCTACGCTTCACAGCGTAAGCCTTAATAAGTACGGATACATTAAGTCGATTCATTTAAGAAAAGTACAGATAATATATCGATACTCCTGCGCTGTAATGGGCGCTCCCAACATAGTCTCAACACAAAATGTGTAGTCGGTATGTAGCTCCAAGGCTTTATTCGATTCTGTTTCCAGAACTCTGATTATAACCAGAATATCTTTTCCTGTATCCCTTCTCAGCAAATGGGACTCTCTGTAACGTTTCCAGATACCTACTGTCACTCTTCATCGCTTTTAATATTCTAAAGATATCATAGTTTTTCTACTTTTACAACAGTCTATATTCATTACCTTTGTTTTACATACCATTTATTCAAATATCTTCGTAATATCTTGAAACCTATTTAACACCCGATAAATCTCAACATACTCCATTCCTGCTTTATACAACACTACATAATTTTCACATACACTATACTTATAATCCGTCTTAAAACTAACTCTTTTTGACAAATCAGCCCCAATACTAGGGAAGCGCTGTATATTCTCAAACTGGCTATATATCTCCTTCACAGTTTGGTGTGCGGCATCGGGATTATCTACTGCAATATATTCCTTGATGTTCTTTAAGTCTACTGCAACTAATGGGTTAATCCGTAGTTTCATCATAGCCTATTCTCCTACTTTGGCTTTCAGTTCATCTAAGGTAATCCAATCTTTTCCTTCCTTTACAGCTTCTTCCGCTTCCTGTAATTTCATTAATAGCTTCTTCTCTGCTTTTTCACGCTCATAGTCCTCAATGTCCATAACTACAAAACGTCCTCTACCATTCTTAGTCAAAAAGACAGGCTCTCCAATCTGACAATTTTTCAATACTTCATTATAATTTCTCAAATCTGAAACAGGTAATATATTTGACATAAAATCATCTTCCTTTCAAAATGCTTCACGATTTTTACATTTATATTATAACCAATAATGCTGTAAAATTCAACGAAATATTTTACAGCAACCCTTATACAACAATTAGCATAATAGCATTCTGATGCTACGCCTCACCAACCTGTTTCGGTAACCTAATAACAAATGTAGTTCCTCCTCCTACACAATCTTCTATATAAATTTGGCCATTACAAATCTCTATTATTCTTTTTACAATGGCTAACCCCAAACCATTTCCCTTCTTAGAATGCGTTGTATCTCCTTGGTAAAACTTTTCAAATACTCTTTTTTTACTTTCTTCCGAAATTCCTATCCCAGTATCTGAGATTTTCACCACTACCTCTTCTTCCATATCTTTCGATTGTATATATATTTTACCACCAATCTCAGAAAACTTAATAGCATTTTCAATTATGTTAATCCAAATTTGTCCTACTAAATCTTCATCCCCTTTAAACTTTACTTTCTCTAAATTAATATCTAATTCTATATTCTTTTGGGTCCATTTATCTTCTAATAATACTATAATTTTTCTGATTTGTTCATCTAGAGCGAATTCTGTTATTTTGTTTGGGATACTTTGATTATCTAATCTAGATATCCTTAACATATTAGAGGATAGTTTACTTAGTCTCTCTGTTTCTTCAATTATGATGTCTAGATATGTATCTCTTTTATCAGCTGGTAAATCCTTATTCTTTAGCATTTCTACAAAACCCTGAATAGATGAAATTGGAGTCTTAAATTCATGGGATACATTACTTATGAAATCTTTTCGTAGATACTCCATATTTTGAAGCTCGATTATCATTAAATTAAAATTTTTAGCTAATGTTCCTATTTCATCGTCACTCTCATAATCAATATGAACATCAAAATTCCCCTTTGATACTTCCTTCGTGACACTACTAATGTATTTTATTGGCTTTGATATAGCCTTTGTTGCAGAAAACATTAATATAGATCCAATAATGATACATATCATCAAAGTAGCCATAATTATAATTGATTTTTGATGTATCACGTAAACTTGTTCATTCGTATAACTTGTTCCATTAGGAAAAAGAGACTTTACAAAGTCGAATTGTACCATATGCATCAATGCAAATGATGCAATACAGGCTAAGCAAAGAATTCCAATAAACGTTAGTGCGAATTTTGCTCTTATAGATTTTCTATATTTTCTTATCATATATACCTCTCCACCTTATATCCTAATCCTCTAATCGTTACTATTTTAAATTCTTCTCTATCACCGAATTTTTTACGAAGCTTTTTAATATGCGAATCTACAGTCCTTTCATCTACTTCTGTATCCATACCCCAGATATCATCTAATAGTTGTTGACGAGTAAATATCTTCCTCGGATAACTTAATAGCTTATATAATAGATAGAATTCTTTTTTGGGGAGTTCATAAACCTCTTCACCCGTATCTACTGTTAATGCGTTATAATCTAATACCATATCTCCAATTTTTAAAATGTTTTCATTTATTATCTGAGCACGTCTTAATAAAGCAGAAACTCTTAGTACCATTTCATTTATATTAATTGGTTTTACCATATAATCATCTGTTCCTAATCGAAATCCTATTTCCTTATCTTCAAAACTGTCCTTTGCTGTTACCATTAACACAGGTATATTATAGCCCGCTTGTCGTAATATATCTATTAATTGGTAGCCATCTAGGATTGGCATCATAATATCTGTTATCAATAAATCTACCTTATTATTATCTAATACTTTCAGTGCTTCTTCTCCATTGCTAGATTCAAAAATTTGATATCCTTCCATTTCTAATCTATCAGTCATTAGCATTCTTAGATTATCATTATCTTCTACCACTAGTATGGATACCATTTTACTATTCATCATTTACCCTTCCTTTCTCTAAGTTATTTTACCATAATCAGTTAATGGATTCATACTATAATTCGATAATTTCAACCAACTCCTCTGCTATATTGAACATACATAACAAAAACCCCATCAATCGATTAGTTTGTACTAATCGATTGATGGGATTGGCTACATAATAAACTTATCGTTATTCAACAGAACTTTTTTCCTCAGTGGCTTCTAATTCAGAAGTACAGTGTGGACAACGAGTTGCAGCAATTGGAATTTCTGAATAACAATATTGGCATTTTTTAGTTTTCGGAGCTTCTTTAGGTTCCTCTGCTTTTCCGATTTTAGATAACTTATTGATCGCCTTCAAAAGTAAAAATATAACAAATGCCATGATAATAAAGTTAATCACAGCTGTCAAAAAAGCACCATATCGTATTTCCACGCCGCGTACCGTAGCAACCATAGCAGTGAAATCCGTCTTGGCAAACAAACCAATCAAAGGAGAAATCACATCTTCAGTCAGAGACTTAACTATCGACTGAAAAGCAGCACCGATAATAACACCAATTGCAAGATCCACTACATTTCCACGTAATGCAAATTCTTTGAATTCTTTAAAAAACTGTTTCATATTCATCCCTTCTTATGTATATGACATAATAATAAAATCTTTTTTCTTATCCGACCTTATAATATCATAGATTGAGGTAGGTGTAAAATAATTATTAAGTCCCGTTCGAAAATTATCACATTACATTCACATAGAGTTTTCCATTCTCTATTCTATAAATCACATCCACCAAATCCAGTATTCTTTCATCATGAGTCACCATTATGGCAGCCCTATTTTGCTTCTTAACCACTTTGCGAATCATCTCTACAACTTGTCTTCCTCTAGGGGCGTCTAAACTTGCTGTTGGCTCATCTGCTAGAATAACATCTGGTTTATTCATAAACGCTCTTGCAATTGCTACACGTTGTTTTTCCCCACCCGATAATTTATTCGGATATTTCGTTTTACTATCTGCTAGTCCTAAATCTGCTAATAACTCATCTGCGTATTTTTTAGATTCTTCTCTATCTTTCTTCTTAGAGATTCTTCCTATTAAATTTAGCTGATCTCCTACATTCAAATATGGGATTAGCTGATGAGATTGAAAAATAAATCCAATCTTTTCTCTTCTCACTAAGTTCCAATTTTTCTTATTGCTATCAAGCGGTGTTTCTCCAACTATTACTTCACCTTTTGTACTTGAAAGTAGTGCACCTGCAATAGATAGCATTGTGCTTTTACCAGAACCAGATGGACCTACAATTGCTACAAATTCCCCTGGTCTTACTTTTAAAGATACATTATCTAAGACTGTATTTTCATCTTCTCCATCATGATACATTTTAGAAATATTATTTAATTGTAATGCGTATTTTACCATTATTCCTGTCCTCCTATTGTCATTAGCGGATCTATCTTTGCTACTTTTCTCAAAGAAATTAAACTAACTAATATTGAAATTATCACAAACACGATTGAGATTATAACAGCATTACTAATTAATAAGGAAAATGGCATACTATTTGGTAAAACACTTGACATGGCAAATGTTAGAATATTTCCCACAATCATGCTACCTCCTGCTAATATTAGTACTTGCGTAATAATCATAGTCGATAGCGTCTTCATTCCCAATCCCAGAGCCTTCATAACCCCAAACTCCATTAATTTTTGAATGGTAATAATATAGAAAAATACACCCAATATTGCCGCCGAAGTTATTACAAGAACCCATAAAATCATATTAATGGTCATCTGCTCTTCCGCATGCCCTGGTATTTTTTCTATAATAGCATCTTTTGATAAAACTACTGAATTGGCTAGTTCAATATTTTCGATATCTTTCCCCTTAATAGCAATGGCATTATATGTTGTTTCATTATTTTTATTGATTTTTGATCTTATGTTATTTAATGTATTTGAAGATATAATACCTACCGCAGAATGTCCATACATTTCATCTTTCACAAACCCTGTAACTTTCATCTCAATACCAGAAGTTGAATCTATCACAGTATCTCCTATTGAAATGTCTTCATCTAGGAAAGATTTGTTCAATAGAACGGTATTTTCTTCATCAGATATCTCACTTCCATCCATGATTGTTGGCATCATGAAGCTATCTTTATCTACTGCTAAATATGTAACATCTAGCTTTTTTTGAGTGTCTTTCTTGTTCATATTCATTCTCATTAGATTAATTGGTGTTACCTCACTACTAGTCATATCTTTAACTTCTTGATATTGCTCTTCTGTTAATGTAGATCTTGTAATAAGAGAATCAGCATCATCACTTACTATATAATAATCTGCCTGAGCATTTTTAATAGTTGCACTAGTTGCTAATGATAAACCATTTGCTAATCCTGATAAGAATAAAACCATAAAGGTTAATAATATCAGCATGGATACGATTAACGCATATCTTGACTTATTGTACTTTAAATCCTTTATTGCTAAAAACATATATATTCTCCTAACTAATGTATTTTCTTTTGTCTATGATACTATACATTAGTTATGTGACCTCAATATGACCAAATTAAAAATGATTACTATTATTAATAGCTTTCTTAATAGGACTTAAGTCTGAAATTCATAATTTTCAATCAAAGTGGATTTATATAAATATTCTATGACAATTCTCTAATCATCTTAGCATCTAATATGTATACTTTTTTATCTTCACATCTTATAATTGATTTTGCTTCCATTTCTTTAAAGGTTCTATTCAAGTGTCTATATGTTGTTCCTAAGAATTCAGCAATCTCTATATAGGAAGAGTTTAATATTATATAATTTTCATCTGTTATATGCTCCACTAGGTAGCTCGACAATCTGTTAATAAGCGGATATACAAAATTATATGAGTTATTATTAATAGTCGCGCTGAGTTTTTCGCTTAAAGAGTCTACCAAATGGTGTAAAAGCTTCGTATCATCATAAAATTTATTTCTAAGTATATCGGAAGATATCGCTATCAAATAAGTATCCTCAACTGCATCAATATTACAAAGGATTGGATTATCTTTTAACAGTTCGATATCTCCTATGGGTTTAAAATCTTTGTAGAATTTAAAATTCATATATTTCCCATTTTCTAAAATATAATAAATTTTAATTTTTCCTTCAACAAGTAAATAACAATATTCTAGCTTATTCTCTGCTTCTAATATGTACTCCCCTTTTTCATAAAAATGTAGTTGTGAATATTTTAATATTTCCTCACCAAATATTTCATTTATATTATGCTTTTTTATGTAATATTTCAAAAGATTATCATCTAAAATTTTTTTCATAAATAC
>NZ_CBDLAM010000110.1:9850-13076 GCF_965301125.1 Anaerosporobacter sp.
TGTAAAGAAATGATAATTTTAATAGATCAGAACATAAGGAGGAAATAATTATGAAATATGACGTTATAATATTCGATGCAGATGAAACTTTGTTTGACTTTAAGAAGTCTGAAAGGGAAGCTTTTAAGAATTCTATACTTGAATTTGGTATCCCGTACGATGAAAGTTATCATTTAAAGATATATCAGGACATAAATAAAGTTATATGGAAAGAATTCGAAGATGGGCTTATTACCCAAGAAGAATTAAAAGTAGAAAGATTTAAAAGATTATCAAGTAAATTAAACATTGAGTTTGATGAATCTAATTTTGCTAAGTCGTATATGAAACATTTAGGCGACGCATCCTTTTTATTTGATGATAGTATAGATCTTGTAGAAACTCTACATAGCGATTATACACTTTCTATAGTCACTAATGGTCTTACATCTGTACAAGAAAAAAGAATCAAGAAATCTGTGATATCTAAATACTTTAAAGATATCATAATTTCCGAAGAGATAGGAGTTGCTAAACCAAATCCTAAAATCTTTGAACACGCTTTAAATAATATAGGTCACAGTGATAAGAGCAAGGTATTAATGGTTGGCGATAGCTTAACTTCTGATATTCAAGGTGGCATAAACTTTGGAATCGATACATGTTTGTATAACCCTAACAAGCTTGTGAATGGGACAGGAATTAAACCAACTTACGAGATTTCTAATCTTAAGGCACTTAATGATTTACTAGATAATCCGCATGGGTATATCTATAAATAATATTTAGTGCTCTCTTATTGAAACATGATAATTCCTTCAAAATCAATGGAATTATCATGTTTTAATATAATTATTTTTTTATTTTGCAGCCAATTTTGAAGCCACTTCTTCAGCTTCTTTATAAGTATTTTGTAATATCTCATCCCTGTCTAGTAAAGCAGTTCCTTGCACTCGAATTATTTCAAAATCTTCGATACCAAAGAAATTAAACATCGATTTCAAGTATTTATACGCGTAGTCAACTTCAGTATACCAATCATCATTGGTATATATCGACCCACTTCCTTGTATAACAACCATGCTTCTTCCATCTTTAAGTAGACCTACTGAACCAGTTTCCGTATATTTAAATGTTTCTTTTGCAACCATAATATTATCCATATAATCTTTTAACTTTGATGGAATATTAAAATTATGTAGTGGATAAACAATTACATATTTATTGGCACTTTTGAATTGTTTTAATATCTCACTCATACGATCTGTCAATTCTTTTTCTTGGCTTGTTAGTTCTTCACCTTGCTCTATTTTGCCCCATGCACTTATGACTGTTTGGTTTATCATAGGTACTATATCACTATACAAGTTAATTTGTTCAATAACTTCATCTTTTGAATGTTGCTCTTTATAAGATTCCATAAAATGTTTGAATACATTTAAGCTAAATGATGAAGCAGAATCTACTGCTGGATGTGCGTTTATTACTAATAGTTTGCTCATTTATTGTTTCCTCCTAAAATTAATAACCTACCGATTATAGATAACATATATCGCCGATTAATTGTGTCTTTAATATAGCACTTATTTTAACTAATGTCAAATCAAATGTTTATATTTTTTGTATCAAGAACGATGAATGCTTATACCCAAAAAGGCTTTCATTAAAATGCAACATCAAAAAAACAACTTTTCGTAACTATGTACCATTTTGTGATCATATATATATTCACAAAATGGCATACAGCGTAGAAAAGTTGTTCTTTTTAGCCTCTTTCTTACTTCTTGCTCTTATTAAACCATTCAATTGTTGCGTTTTTCATTTCCTTTGGAACCATGTTACTATTATATACCTCATCGTATAGCCATGCTAACGTCTTGTTATTTAGATATTTTCTCATCTCATCTTCTGCCTCTAACATTACGACTTTTATTAAGCAAGGGCATTTGGTATAGGAATCCGGTAAATTATCTTTATCTAATAATATATTATTTCGCCTAATTTCTGCACATTGGAAAAATGGTTCACTTCCTTCTACTGCTTCTACAATATCCCAAAAGGTTATCTCTTCTGCACTACGAGCTAATGTATAGCCCCCATTTACTCCTGGTACAGATCTTATAATCCCTGACTTACTTAATTTGGTATATACTTTTGATAAATACGTTTCTGAGATTCCTTGAAATGTGGCTAAATCCTTGATTCCTACAGTTTTACCTTCCTCTATGTTTACCATATATAATAAGCAATGTATTGCATATTCTACTCCTACTGAAAATTTCATTTATCATACTCCTTTAAAATATAGCTTCTTTAATTAATCATATCCCATTATGTATTTTCATTCAAGTTAATCTTTGAGTTGCAAAATCATGAAGAGCATTTCCCTTGTATAAATAAAATAACAGTAATAACTTTAAAGTTATGATAAAACCTCTAATTTCTCATTTAATAAATCTTTCCCAAAAACTTGCATCGCTTCTAATACAGGCCTGAAATTATCTCCCTTCTCTGTTAATGAATACTCTACTTTTGGTGGTACAACTTTATAAACCTCTCTATGTACTAGCCCATCCTCTTCAAGCTCTCGCAATTGTCTAGTTAAGATTCCTTTTGAAATACCTGGTAACATCTTCAATAATTCATTAAATCTAATTACTTCTTTTTGGCTTAGATGCCACAGAATAACGATTTTCCATCTTCCAGCAATGATGTTTTGAGTAACCGTTAACGGACAGATTTCTTGTTGTAAATTCTCTGAAATAGACTGATCTTGATAACTATAACGTGCCATATATTACACTCCTTTCTTCAAGGTATTAGGTAATTGTGAAACACTCTTTTCCGAGGTTTCGCAATTACCTAAGGTACTATTTTTGTGACTATGTAATAAAATTGTGCCTACTTACATAAGTGTACCTTAAATGTTAATATATAGCTACATTAAAATAAAAAAATTTGGAGGATATAGAATGAAAATTTTAGTAACAGGAGCAAATGGTAATTTAGGTTCAAAAATTGTTGAAAATTTATTATCTAAAGCTTCAAAAGAAGAAATTGTTGTCGGTGTTCGTGATATACAATCTGAAAAAGCAGTTAGCTACAAAGAACAAGGTCTCGAAGTTCGTTTGACAGATTTTGAAAAACAAGAAACGTTAATATCGGCATTTGATGGTATCGATCGTGTATTCATTATATCTACTTTTGGTGATTTTGAAACAGTTATGCGTCAACACACAAATGCAGT
>NZ_CBDLAM010000111.1:0-13043 GCF_965301125.1 Anaerosporobacter sp.
TTATAAGACACATATAACAAAAAAGTTGCAACCATATGAAGCGATTGTTTATGAAAATGAGATGATTAAAAAGGGTTAGTTTTAAATGAAGGAGCTGTCTTAAAATTAAGTTGATTTACTTGATTTTAAGGCAGCTCCTTCATTTAATAATAGAATGAAAAGTCAAAATATGCTATACTAAAAAGAAAAGAAATATAATAGGAAGTTGGTAAAGATGTGAAAGAAAAAATAGAAAACTTTTGTAGTTCATTAGGCTTAGATACCATTGGTTTTATACCTTGTAGAGCTTTTGAAGAATTAAGAGAGTTTTATCAATATAGACAAGATAAGAATTTACAGAATGAATTTGAAGAAAAGGATATTAATAAGCGAATCCATCCATCTCATTATATGGAAGATGCAAAAACAATCCTATCCATAGCGTTTCCTTACTATCATGATGAAGAAAAGGTAGATAATGGATTTTCTATCTATACGAAGCGATTCGATTATCACCGTGTTGTCATGGCATATCTAGGACAAATCTGTGAGTTTATTAGATCCCTAGGTGGAAAAGCAGAAGCTTTTGTAGATAGCAATACATTGCCAGAACGGTATATCGCATATTTAGCAGGAGTAGGATTTATCGGAAGAAATAATATGGTCATTACTAAGAAGTATGGCTCATATGTTTTCCTAGGAGAGATTATAACAGATTTAGAAATCCCATGTGAGGACAAGCGTACCTTTGATGATATAAGAAACTATGCAGAGTGTGGTGAATGTACCAATTGTCTTAAAGAATGCCCAACCAAATCCATCAATAAAAAGCAAAACAACCCTAATATCTGTTTATCCTATATCACACAAAAAAAGGAGATAACAAAGAGAGAGATCTCCTTGTTAAAGGGAAATGTATTCGGATGTGATTTTTGCCAGCTAAAGTGTCCATACAATGAAGGTGTTGCAAGTAATGTATTACCCGAATTCAAGACACTAGATTATATGAATGAGGATCTATCTGTCTATGCAGGTATGAATAATCAATACTTTAAAGAAAAGATAAGTAAAACATCATGTGGATGGAGAGGAAAAAATGTAATAAAGCGTAATGCAATTATAGGCATTAACTATCAAAACAAAGACCAGGATCTTAATGAATTCCGAGGCGATTCACCATATATTAATGAATATATAGACAAATTACGGGAAGACTAGAGAGTTTTGCGCTCAATACATATCTAGACTTCGGAAAGGGGCGGTTAGCGATGATGAAACCTATGCTTACCAAGCTTAAGATAATGATGGGACTCCTATTATCTTGTATCGTACTGATAAATGGATGTAGTAACAAAAAAGATGGTAATGATTCCGGTATAGTTGGGCCGGGAAATGATAATAAGTTAGTTGTCTATACGTCTCACAAAATAGAAGTATATGGTCCAATTATTAAAGAGTTTGAAGAACGAACAGGAATATGGGTAACTGTAGTATCGGGTGGAACGAATGAGTTGTTGGAGCAAATTGCTATAGAACAATATGATCCAAAGTGTGATGTAATGTTCGGTGGTGGTGTAGAGAATCTAGAGGCTTACAAAGAATATTTTATGCCATATACATGTTCGCAATGTACGAAGATTGAAGAACCCTATCAGTCTACAAACGGGTGTTGGACAGCATTTTCATCGTTACCTATTGTATTTGTCTACAATAATAAGTTAGTTTATGAGACAGCTGCACCAACAGGTTGGAAAGATCTACTTGAGGATAGATGGAAAGGAAAAATTGCATTTGCTGATCCGAATACATCAGGTTCTAGTTATACAGCGTTAGCTACTATGATGCAAATTATAGATGAAGATAATGAGCAGACATTAAGAAAGTTTATAGAAGCGCTAGATGGGAATGTATTAAGTGGCTCTGGTGATGTTATAGATGCTGTGGTGACAGGAACGAGACTAGTAGGAATTACACTAGAAGAAACAGCATTGAAGAAAATTGCAGCGGGGGCTGATATTACAATGGTATACCCTAGTGAAGGAACAAGTGCTGTACCAGATGGATGCGCGATTATAAAGAATTCTCAGAATGAAGAGAATGCAAAACAATTTATAGAATTTATTATCAGTAAAGATGTGCAACAGTACATAGTAGACGAGTTTAATAGAAGGTCAGTTCGAAAAGACGTAAAAGATTCCAAGGAACCTTTTGAGAATCTGAATGTTATTGACTTTGATATATCTAAGGCAAGTAGTAATCAAAATGAAGTTTTGAAGCAGTGGTCGGAGCTTATTACGAAATAGATATAGAATAAGGGGGTGATTTCATTGTTTAAGTTGATTCGAACCTCATTTAAAAGGGAGTTATTATTATGTTTTATTGTGGTTTCTTTGTTACCACTACTAATGTGTAGTACATTTATGGTTCGCTCTTTTCAAGTTAAGATATCTAAGGATTACGAAAAAGAAGCAAGTATAGAATTACAGAGTTTGGAAGAAAGTCTGACAACACTTTTTAATAAGATTGATATAATTAGTGGTGAATTAAGTGTGAATGAGAATGTTATTAATACACTTTATGTAAAGGATGTACAAAAGAAAAAGATCATGTACCAAGAACTCTATAATAATACAGCAGAAATTCGTGAGTATGCTGACTTTAGTTTGTACTCCATAGGTGGTATTTGTAAATATACAACCAACAATTCTATTGGCGTTGGTAGTGAGTTACCTGTTTATTGGGGAAGCTTAAGAGCAGCAAGGAATGAGCCAATAAAATTACATATACAGAGAGTGGAACAATATTCGAATACTAGAAAAAGTGTACTATTACAGGCTTCACGGGCGATTAGGGATATCAATGGTAATTGTATTGGTTACATTGTTATTGATATGGATACTTATGATTTTGAAAATCTGCTTCAAGGGTCTTTCTCATCTAATACGAATCTTATGTTAGTAGATTCCTATTGGAATAGTATCTATAGTACAGAAAACGTATCAGAAGTATCAATTGTTCCAACTCTTAGAGAGTGCATATGGAACAATAGGGATTTTACAGAAGTGGAAGAAGATTGTCGAATCTATACGAGACAAATTGGTAATACTGGATTGTTTATTGTTTTAGAACAAGGGGAAGCATTTACTTCTAGTATTACAAGGTCAATGTATGGAATTAGTATTCTTATGGCAGCGATTTGTTTACTTCTGTGCGTAGCTGTATCACTTAAGTTAAGTCGTAATTTATCGAAGCCAATGCATACTTTAACACAAGCAATGAAAGAGGTGGAAAGTGGTGATTTAAATGTACAGATTGATGTAGAACGTGGAGATGAGATTGGACATTTGGCTACCCATTTTAATCGAATGATTAGAGAATTGCAGTATTATATGGATGAACAAATACGACAACAAAAAGAGTTGAATAATGTTAGCATTGCAATGATGCAGGCACAGTTAAATCCACATTTTCTATATAACACCTTAGATACAATGAAATGGGTTGCGAAAGCGAATCATATTCCTGAGATAGCAATGTTATCATCAAGTCTGGCTAAGATTTTGAGAATTAGTATTTCGCAGGAAGCTTTTGTAACGGTAAAAGAAGAAATGGAACTTGTGAAATGTTATGTAGACATTCAACAAATAAGGTTCTCAGACCGGTTTGAATATGATGTTCATTTACCGGAAGGATTAGAAGGTTATAAGATCCCAAAATTGATTGTTCAGCCTATAGTTGAGAATGCAATTATTCACGGACTGGCTGATCGAGATAGTGGAAAGATATTGGTAGATATCTCTTGTGAGGACACAGATCTTTTAATAAGTGTATTAGATGATGGTTGTGGTATGGCAAAAGAAGTAATGGAGCATCTGAATAGTAGAAACAGAGATCATCTTGAAGGACATCTAGGATTTTATAATGTGGATAGTATTATACGTCTGTATTACGGACATGAGTATGGACTAAAGGCCAGAGAAATAGAAAGCGGAGGCACAAAAGTTACTATTACATTACCTTTACGAAAGGAGGAATTCGATGCTTAAAGTTCTTGTAGTGGATGATGAAATGTTACTGAGGAAGGGAATTGTACTTGAGATTGATTGGCCTTCCATTGGCTGTATGCTTGTTGCAGAAGCAGCTAATGGGATTGAAGGAATTGAAGCAACGCACAAATATCAACCAGACTTGATTATCACAGATATACGTATGCCGAAGATGGATGGTATTGAGATGGTGAAGCAATTAAGGGAAGAAGGAAATGAGGTTAGTGTAATTTTCTTGACTGCATATAGTGACTTTTCTTACGCACAAAGTGCAATAAAACTATATGTGGCGGATTACCTTTTAAAACCTTTTGAAGATGGGGAGCTAGAAACTGCGGTATTGCGCGTAAGAAGACGATGGGAAGAGAAACAAAAGAAAAAGATGGACATCGATAAAGATCCATGTTTTATGCTGAAAAAGGGTGATAAGAGTAAGTATGTAATGGAGGCTATTGAATATATTTCCAAGCATTATAGTGATGAGCATCTGTGTATCGCTACAGTAGCAGATTCTCTTGGTGTTAGTGAAGGTCATCTTAGTCATATATTCAAGAAGGAAACTGATTATACCATAATGTCCTATATTACACAATATCGTATGCATGTTGCGATGAAACTACTTAGTGATTGTAGATATAAGGTGTATGAAGTTACGGAGATGGTGGGATATCATGATTGTACTTATTTTAGTAGTACTTTTAAGAAAGTGGTGGGTGTTACTCCATCAGAGTATCAGGACCGTAGTGCAATAAGGTAAGTAAATCTATGGAGAGAACTGGTTGTGCATAATGTACATCTAGTTCTTTTTATTTATATTTATGTATGCATAAGTATAGTTTTATAACCGTCATATATTTTATATACTGGATATAATGTACAATTAAATCGAAATAAATAAATATATTATATGCAAAATGTCAGAATTTCAAAAGGAATAACAGTTATGTCATCTACCGTTTTACCCTTTCATCTTTTATAATAAAACTATCAACAAGAGTAGATCCTTAAGGACTAATTACATTAATATGTAAAAAAAGATTAGGAGGATGGTTGTATGAAAAAGATGAAACGTTTGGTATCTCTAGTATTAATTTTTAGTATGTTGGTTCTTTCTTTGGGCGGCTGTAGTAAATCAAACAAGAATTCAGGTACGAAAGAAGGTGACAAGGAGTCATCTGGTAACAGCGAAATTGACAAGATTATTAAAGAAGCAGAGACTATGACACTAGAAGAACTTGCAAAGAAGGCAATCGAAGAATCTAACGGCAAGACCTTCTATGGTGTTGGTAATTCTAGCCGTGGAAAGACTGCATTACCACTATTTATTGAGTATTTACAATCAATTGATTCTTCATATTCCATGGAATATGAGTGGCAACAACCAAAGAACAATAAGATCTTTGATCAATTGACAGCAGATGCACTAAAGACAACTGGTACATTTGCAATGACATTGATTCAAGACGGTAATCAGATTGAAAGCAAGATGGTGCAAACCAATACTTTAAAAACATTTATCCCACAAGATTGGGCAAAGGCAAACGGAACAACAGCAGATGAGTATGAAGGATTTCTTCCACTTCAAACTCTAAATAAAGTATTCATGTACAATAATACTGGAACTGCAACATATGACAATTGTTGGGATTTTGTAGCCGAGGGCTCACATGCTTTATTCATGGATATTGATTCTGAAATTGTTGGCAAGAACTTTTTATACATGTTAACAGAAGAGACATATGCAGGCTGGCTAAAAGAAGCCTATGAAGCACTTGATAGTACAGAACAAGCATATTTTGCACCTACAATCGATGAAATGGAATCAGAGGCAAAAGACCTTGGTCTTGGTGAAAATGGTAAATATGCATTAGCATGGATTAAACTATGGGTTGAGAGCTATAATGCACAAACAGATGATGGTCCAATTTGTAACACATTAGTATCTGAATCAGCTACAGACCAAAGCGGTTTATTAGTATATTCTAAACTTCGTTCAGTAGAAGAATCCGATTCTGTTTCTAAGAAGAATGTAACAGTAGCAGCATATAATGACGGTTACACAGGAATAGGTGGATTCGGTTATAGTCATTATCTATTTGTAACAGAAAACAGCCCACTTCCTTGGACTGCATGTGCATTCATCGCATACTTGACATGTACAGAAGATGGATTTAGTGCTTGGGGTAAAGATATGGGAGGTTATTCTGCTAACCCAGAAGTTGCAACTGCAATCGAGGCAACCTATAACCATAGTGAAGGTGGTTATGAAAACGGTGAAAATGTATATGAATGCTCCAACGACCGTGGTTATGAATGGTGGACGACAACTGGTAAATTAGTATTAGAAGATCCTGAATATTGTTCTTCTGTATCATTTACCGTTGGTAGTTGGATTGAATTATTAACAAAATATAGTGAAGAATAGTCTGAATATATAGTGTAACTATTTTATATAAGAAATGGCGCTTAGATTGAGGGGAGTGCTAAAGGTATAGCAATCTAAGCGCCATTCTTCCAATTACGAGGTGACAGGTATGGATCAAACAAGGAATCGTAATCCCAATAGGCACATGATTCTAAAGAATAAAGTAAAGACATTTTTTTCAAAGCCACAAAATTTGATTTTATTGTTATTCGGTATCGTATTAACGTTTACGACCTTCGCTCCTGTGGTAGCAATTATTGAAGATACAATTTCCATTCACCCAGGTACGATTGATGCGCATCTTACCAATAAAGTAGAAGGGTATACCTTTGCCAATTATGTAGATTTGTTCACAGGTAGATTGGCGAGAACGAATCTATGGATACCACTATGGAACACAATTTTATTAGCAGTATTTGCATGCTTGATATCCATAGCATATGGAGGAACATTTGCCTTTTTAGTAACTAGAACCAATCTAAGATGTAAGAAATATCTAAGTTCTATATTCATTTTCCCATATATTATGCCTCAGTGGACTTTGGCAGTTGTATGGCAGAATTTATTCAATAGTAATGCAGTTACGGGAACTTCCAACGGATTGCTGGCATCGCTATTCGGAATTGAAATGCCAAAGTGGTGGTGTGAGGGGTTATTCCCAAGTGCTATTGTATTAGGACTCCATTATGCACCATTTGCTTATATTCTGATTGGTGGAATCTTTCGTAATATGGATGCAAACTTAGAGGAAGCCGCCACGATACTTGATACTCCTAAACTTAAGACTATGTTTAAAGTTACGCTACCAATGGTAAAGCCTGCGATTTTATCAACAATCCTTCTGGTCTTTGGTAGTTCCATGGGAAGTTATCCAGTACCACATTATCTAGGTTTGACTACATTATCAACGAAATATATCTCTCTGAATTCTAAGTATACAGGAGAGGCAAGTATCTTAGCAATTATTATGATGATCTTTGGTGTGGCGATTTTGATGATGAATCAGGTAAGTCTTAAGAGTCGTAAGAGCTACACAACAGTTACAGGAAAGTCAGGGCAGATATCAAAGATTAACCTTGGCAGAGTAGGCAGAAATGTAATTGCAGGCGTATTCATTATACTTACATTTTTTACCAGTATATTCCCGATTATATCATTTGCTTTTGAAACCTTCTTACCAAACCCAGGCGATTATAGCTTCTTATATACAGGTAATATTAATAATTTGACTACAAAATGGTGGCTGACAAGAGAGAATATCACAGAAAATGGTATGTATGGTCAGCAAGGAATTTTGTTTAACTCAACGATTTGGAATGCATTTAAAGGAACATTATTCGTTTCGGTTTGTTGTGCATTACTTGCAGGTACAATCGGTACATTAATCGGTTATGCAGTAGCCAAAAACAGACGAAGCAAATGGGCTAATTATGTAAACTCTGTTGCATTCTTACCGTATTTGATGCCTTCCATAGCAGTTGGTGTTGCATATTTTATCTTATTTTCCAACGAAAAGATTAACTTATTTAACACATATGCATTGTTAATTATAGCTGGTACGGTCAAGTATATTCCGTTTGCAAGCCGAAGCTCTTTGAATTCTATGTTACAGCTAAGTGGCGAGATTGAAGAGGCAGCAATTATACAAGACTTACCGTGGTATAAGAGAATGTTCAAGATTATTATACCAATTCAGAAATCCTCCATTATCAGTGGTTACTTGTTGCCGTTTATGACTTGTTTAAGAGAGTTATCCCTATTCATGTTATTGTGTGTACAAGGTTTTATCGTTGCTACCACATTGGATTACTTTGATGAAATGGGATTATATGCATTCTCAAGCGCAATCAATTTGATTTTGGTTGTCACAATTCTAATCTGTAATGCCTTGGTAAATAAACTAACAGGTGCAAGTCTAGATAAAGGAATTGGCGGTAACTAGTAGAAGGGAGTTGTTGGGATTATGCCAGAAATTAAATTAACGAATATAACGAAAAGATGGGGAAAGTTCTATGCAGTAGATCATCTAGATCTTGATATAGAGGATAATTCGTTTATCACATTGTTAGGACCATCTGGTTGTGGTAAGACGACAACACTTAGAATGATCGCAGGTTTAGAGACCCCAACAAGTGGAAGAATAACAATTGGAGACCGTGTGGTATTCGATAGTGAACTTGGAATTAATGTACCTGCTAATAAGAGAAAAGTTGGATTCTTATTTCAAAACTATGCATTGTGGCCAAATATGACGGTATACCAAAACATTGCATTTGGTCTTAGTAACATAAAAGAGGAAATGTCTACTTATGACTATGAGGCTAAGAATATAGCAAGGTTACTTGAAATATTAAAAAACCCTAAAGAGGTAATTAATTTAACACACGAGTGTAAAGATAAAAATGGGAAGATTGATGAAAGTAAAGTACACTTAATATTTATTGATACATATAAAATCTCTCTATACACAGCCAAAAAGTTATATGAGTACAAATTACATGAAGCAAAGAATGTAGATGCACAAGTTGAATCCATTACCTCTGAACTGAATAAAAAATACAAACAGATTGTTGCAACACACAAAGGAAAGGGATTCGAACTAGGTGATGACTTTGCGCTCACGAAGAATGGTAAAGTTGTTACAACAGAAAGAAAACTTACGAAAGAAGAAGTGGATTTATCCGTACGAAGGGTGTCTCGTATTGTTAAGATAGGAATGTTCATGGATCGTTATCCAGCAGAGTTATCAGGAGGACAGCAACAACGTGTAGCGATTGCAAGAACATTAGCTCCAGAACCAACGGTGCTCTTTATGGATGAACCATTATCAAACCTTGATGCAAAACTTCGATTGGAGATGCGTTATGAGTTACAACGTCTACATGTTGAGACAGGAAGCACATTTGTCTATGTTACCCACGATCAGATGGAGGCTATGACACTAGGAACGAAGATCTGTTTAATAAACAATGGTGTCTTACAACAATATGCTGCACCGCTAGAAGTATACAATCATCCGAATAATTTGTTCGTGGCAGACTTTGTTGGTAATCCTTCCATTAATTTCATCGAAGCAAAAGGAAAGCAAACTGCGGAAGGTGACATCAGATTATCGTTATTAAATGGAATCGAAGCAAGGTTTCAACTAAGTAATAATCAAAAACAAGGAAAAGCTCTTTCTCTAAAAGATTGGTTTATTAATAGAGATAAAGACTTAGCGAAGATTGAAGAAGAAAGACAGAAGAATTTAAAAGATAAGAAATATGTAGAGAAGGGAAATAAGGACGAAGTTTTCCAATATCATATCGCGAAAGTGAAAGAAGAAGGATTTAGCAATAATGAAGAACCTAGCATTACGAATGAAGATTTTGTAATAGGTGTGAGACCTGAATTCATCAACATTACTGATTCGGGTAAAGTAAAAGGTGTTATTTACGGTGCTATGCCAACAGGTATGGAATCTACAGTTAAGATACGTGTAGGTGAATTCTTATTAACCGGTGTGATTTTTGGTGGAGTAAGTTATGTTATAGGATCAAAGGTGCAATTTGATATTAATGGAGAGAATATCATGTTGTTTGACCGAAAGTCTGGAAGATATATAGCTTCTGGAACGTTATCAATTGTGAAATAATGCATCTTAAGATGAAGGCAATCATAGCGAACTGGCGATGATTGCCTTTATTAAGTTTTCATTACAATATAATTAATCATATTTACCAAGTTAGGATTAGGGTGATACACTGATATAGGTAATTGCGAAACTCAGTATATGATGTCTAAGTTTCTTGGCTGACGTATTATAACACGAAACACGCTACACACCTAAGAACTTCTAAGTGTGTTCGATAAGTTATCCCAATGATACGGAACCGCCATCGATTCGGCATCCTGCCTCACCTCAGGCTGGCTCGGCCTCCATGCCTCGCCTTCCTAAATCGCTTAGAACACACTAAGAAGTACTAGAGGTGTTTCGCTATCGTTTCTTAGTTATAATACGTCAGCCAAGAAACAGGTATAGATAATAAGAGTTTCGCAAATACCTAAAATATATATAATTAGGGAGGAGCTATTTTTATACTATGAAACTAATTGTTAACAGATTAAGAAAGAAGTTTGAAGCGAAAGAGGTTTTGAAAGACGCGACTTTTACTTTTGAGCAAGGAAAGATTTATGGATTAATTGGCCGTAATGGAGCTGGTAAAACAACATTTTTTAATTGTTTGAATGATGATATTAAAGTAGATAGTGGTACATACGAGATCGAGGTTAATGGTATTGATAGACCTTTAACAGCCGAGGATATTGGATATGTGTTGTCAACACCTGTAGTTCCAGAGTTTTTAACTGCTAGAGAATTCTTGAAGTTCTTTCTTGATATTAATAAAGATAGAATTCAGGCAAAGAAGACAATTGATGAATATCTTGATCTTATGCTAATTGCCGAGGATGATCGAGATAAGTTGTTAAAGGATTATTCTCATGGTATGAAGAATAAGATGCAGATGCTAGTGAGTATCATTGCGAATCCTGCAATTCTATTATTAGATGAACCGCTAACCTCATTTGACGTAGTTGTTGCTGATGAGATGAAACAATTACTTAGACAATTAAAGAAAGACCATATCATTATATTCTCTACTCATATTATGGAATTAGCACTTGATCTTTGCGATGAAATTGTTATATTAAACAATGGAGTTTTAGAGGAAGTACAAAAAGAAAATAGAGATAATAATCAATTCAAAGATAAGATCATCGCCGCGTTGAAAGGAGAAGAAGATGTTTAATTCGTTCAAAGTGTCGTTTCGATTGAAGAATACATATCGTGCAAACAGCATTATATATACGTTAAAATCAACGCCATTGATCAAAAAACTATTACCGTCATCCTTATATGCGAGTAGAGAATTAAAGATTATAGCAAATGTGATTGGCGCTATATGGGAATTTATTTCTATATTCATTTGGAAGGCAATGTATCTACTGTTTATGGCAATCTTACCTCTTAATGTTCTAAAGAGTAGTCATGAGGCAAGCTTTCTACATATACTTATGATTTTGACTCTTATTGGTGCTATTATGAATAATCAAATGTTCAATCCAACGAAAGATAAGTACTATGCAATCTTTCTTATGAGAATGAACGCGAAAGAATATGCGATATCAAATTATATCTATACGATAGTAAAGAATTTTATTGGATTTGGTGTATTGATAATACCATTAGGAATATTAGTTGATGTTCCTCTTATTGCTTGTATACTCTTACCTTTTTATATTGTTTCTGTGAAAGTTATAGCGAATGCAGATCTTTTACATGATATGGCAAAGAGAAATAAGATAACCGATCAGAGGTTCCCAATTGCAGTTTTGTTTGTGATTGCATCTGTGCTACTCATAGCTGCATATTTACCACCGTATCTTGGCTATACAATTCCTTTTTCAGTTTTTTATCTTATTTGTGCAGTCACATTTATCTGTGCAATACTAGCGCTACGCTATATTATTAAATTTACAAAATATAGAGCAATCTATAAGGAATTATTATTACCGGGAAGTTTTATGAATACTGGGACTCAAGCAGCTGCTAAAGTTATGCAGAACTCTTATCAAAAGAAGCTTGATTATTCTGTGGAACAGACTAGTAATAAAACAGGATATGCATATTTTAATGAGTTGTTTATGAAGCGTCATAGCAGATTACTGAGAAAATCAGCCTATCGCATGACTGGGATTACTTTGATTGTATTAATTGCTACAATAATTGGTTGTTTCGCTTTTCCTGAACTTAAGAGCAAGGTTAATTCCTTGATGTTGACGTATCTACCATATTTTTTATTTGTTATGTATATAATTAATCGTGGTAAAGTTATTACAGAAGCCATGTTTATGAATTGTGATCACAGTATGTTAACATATCGATTTTATCGTCAGCCAAAAGTAATTCTTAATTTGTTTGCAGCAAGATTGAAATCAGTTATTGGTATTAACTTAATGCCTGCTAGTGTTATTTCCATTGGGTTACCATTTCTTTTATTCTTAACAGGCGGCACTAATAATCCCTTAAATTATCTGGTACTTTTTATTTCCATAATAGCAATGTCTGTGTTTTTTTCCGTTCATAATATGGTTTTGTATTACGTATTCCAACCATATAACATAGATCTAGAGAATAAGAACGTAACATATTCGATCATTAATTCATTAACTTATTTTATCTGTTATGTTGCAATTGGAAAACAGATGCCGACTATGGTATTTGGTACAATCGTGACTGGATTTTGTATTGTATATATTGTTGTGGCTTTATTTGTTGCATATAGGTTCGCGCCGAAGACATTTAAATTGATGAGGTAAAGGAATATCTAGACCTGGAACTTAAGCTATCCTAAATCTTGTTGGAGAAGGATAGCTATTTTTTGTTATTGATTTGATTATCGCTATAATCTGTCTTTGCAACCAGAAGTTAGTTTTGCATTCAACTTTTTTTTGTTATTTGTTAAATGAATTTCGAACTTCTGATTTGATATAGAAGACCAGAAGTTAGTTTTACATGTTATACTTGGGGTGTATCCTCCTGCAGAGGGAGG
>NZ_CBDLAM010000112.1:0-12939 GCF_965301125.1 Anaerosporobacter sp.
ATCCTCTACTTTCCCAAACATCTAGAATAATACTATCCTTAGTAGTTGGACTATTGAAAATAAATCCATTCCCTATTTAGTGCGTACGTTTTTATTCACTATTAAACGAATATTGGTTAATAATTTTTTCATTACCTTTCCTGTTATTATATAACAGAAAAAAAGGTAATGGATATAAGTACTTTTTTTATATATTTTATCCCCTTCATATATATTTTTTGTACTTAATACAATACTTAACGTAATGATATATATTTTCCCTAGTGTTAGCGACTTACTTACCACACGAAAGTGTAGTAAAGCCTGCAAGGATTTTCACTTTACAATTCACGATAACAAAAAATACACCAGTAAAAGCCTTATTCTATCTAAGCTTATTACTGGTGTATCTACTTTCAATAATACTTATTCTTCTGCTGTAAATCCAATATCGTCCATCTCTTCTATTGCCTTTGCGACACTGTTAGAATCTTCAATGGTAACTGTCTTATTCTCTAATTCTATGGTATGTGCTATCCCTGCATCTGTTAGCACCTTATCAATTCTACTTACACAATGGTTACAACTCATTTCTTTTACATGTAATTTTGTCATAATATAATCTCCTTTCTAAGTTTGATTCCTGTTTAGGACTCTGGGACCAAATCAAGAATATTAGTTCATTTTCTATCTAACTTGGCCTTGTGTATCTATAAAGTAAATATACAAAACTCTTAATACCGTGATTTGCTTCTTAGCTTACGTACTATGACTAAGATAACAATAGCGAAACATCTATAGTACTTCTTAGCGTGTACTAAGTAACCTAGGAATGCGAGGCAAGGATGCCGAGCAAGTCTGAGTTGAGGCAGGATGCTGAATCGAAGGCGCTTCCGTATCATTTGGAAACCTATATTGTACACACTTAGAAGTACTTAGATGTGTAGCGTGTTTTGTGTCATAGTACGTAAGCTAAGAAGCTTTCAAAACCTACATAGAGTTTTGCCTTCAATGTTAAAAACACAAGTGATCAATACCTACTTCATAACCTTTTGTATCGTAGATAATAGCTCATCAATGACTTCCTCATTTCCTTGACGGATATTATCTACCACACAGCTTTTAATATGATTACTTAATAAAACTTTATTAAAGCTATTAAGTGCTGCTTGTATAGCTGTTACCTGTGTAAGAATTTCTACACAATATGCTTCTTTTTCAACCATGCCCTTAATTCCACGAATCTGCCCTTCAATACGATTTAGGCGATTCATTAGATTCTTGTATTCTTTCTCATCTCTGTGTTTTGTTTTACAACTGCTACATTCTTTATTACACGAACACCCTTCGTCCATCCTAAGTCTCCTCTATATTTTTTTCAATCTTAGTCTAAGTGCATTACCAACTACACATACCGAACTTAAAGACATTGCAAAACCAGCGATCATAGGACTTAATAATGTCTGGTTTAATCCATAGAAAACTCCTGCTGCAACTGGAATACCAATTATGTTATAGAAGAATGCCCAGAAGAGATTTTCTTTAATGTTCTGTATTGTTAATTTGCTTAATCGAATAGACTTATATACATCACGTAAATCCGATTTCATTAATACAATATCTCCGGATTCAATAGCAACATCGCTACCACTACCAATCGCTACACCTACATCCGCTTGAACTAGAGCTGGTGCATCATTAATTCCATCTCCCACCATCATAACAACATTGTTTTCTTTTTGCAAGTTTGTAACAACTTCTGCCTTATCACCTGGTAATACTTCTGCCACAACTTCGTCTACATGAACTTGTTTACCTATATGTTTTGCAGTTAACTTATTATCGCCAGTTAGCATATAAACTTTAATACCTAACTTCTTAATCTGTTCAATTGCTTCTACACTAGTATCTTTGATTGTATCAGCAACACCAATAATTCCAGTTAGCGCACCATTAATTGCTACGAACATAGGTGTTTTTGCTTCATTTGCTAAACGATTTGCTTCTTCCTTATAATTCCCAACTTCAATTTTATAATCCGCTAAGATTCTTTCATTACCTATAATGATTGTAGACCCATTTTCAAAACTTGCTTCTACACCTTTACCACTTAAATTATTAAATTCTTTAAGATTATAATTTCCTGATTGTAAAAATGATTGAAGTTCTGAACTTTCTTTCTTTAATTCATCCGCTCTTTGTACCATTGCTTTTGCTAATGGGTGATCAGAAGCAGCCTCTACTTGTGCAGCTATTAGTAGTAATTCATCTGATTTGTAAGAATTACTTATAATATCAGTAACCTGTGGTTTTCCATTGGTAATTGTACCTGTCTTATCAAGTACAACTACATCCACTTTATGTGTTGTTTCTAATGCTTCACCACTCTTAATTAAGATTCCATTGCTTGCTCCAAGACCTGTACCAACCATAATCGCTGTTGGTGTTGCAAGACCTAAGGCACAAGGGCACGCAATAACCAATACAGAAACAAAGATCTTTAACACGAAAGCAAATTCATATCCAAGAATCAACCATATAACCGCAGCTACAACCGCTATAGTAATGACAGTTGGAACAAAATATCCTGCAACCTTATCTGCAATTTTAGCAATTGGTGCTTTTTTACCTTGTGCGTCTTCTATTAATTTAATAATTTTTGATAATGTGGTATCATCACCAGTTCTTGTGATTTCCACATACATTACACCGTTATAGTTAATACTTCCACCGATAACTTCATCCGAAACTTGTTTTTCAACTGGAATACTTTCTCCAGTTAACATAGATTCATCTACACTACTATTCCCCGATTTTACAACACCATCCATTGGTACTTTGCTTCCCGGTTTAATAACAACAAGATCGCCAACTCTTAATTGATCCACAGGTACTATTTCTTCCACATCATTTACGATTCTACAGGCTGTATCTGGCGTTAATTCTAGTAATTTTCTGATTGCACCAGATGTTTTGCTTCGACTTCTCTTTTCTAAGTATTTGCCAAGCATAATTAATGTTACTACTATAGCTGCAGATTCATAATATAGATTGTGCACTGCATGTTTATCTGTTGGAATCATAATTGTCATAACTAAACTGAATAGAAATGCACTGCTTGTTCCAATTGCAACAAGAGAATCCATATTGGGATTGCCCTTGAATAAGGTCCTAAATCCTACTATATAGAAATTACGTCCAAGATAGAGAATTGGAACTGTTAGTATTAGCTGTGCAATAGCAAAGTTTAATGGTCTTTCCATACTTATGAATTTGGGAACATATAATTCAAACGGTAGCATATGCCCCATAGAAAGATATAATAAAGGTATTGCCAATATAATAGCTCCTATCAAACGTTTCTTTGCAACTTGTAATTGTTCTTCTTCCTGTTCAAAAGATTGTTCTTCTTTATGCGCTTCTATATCTTTTGGCTCAAAACCTGCTTTTACGATCTTTTGTTTTATCGTTTCAATTGAAATTTGGTTTTCATCATATATAATACGTGCTTTAGCCGTAGTTAGGTTAACCTCGCACGTCTCTACACCTTGCTGCTTATTAACGGTACGTTCCACTCCACTGCTACAAGCAGCACATGTCATTCCATTAATTTGAAGTGTTACTTCTTTCATACTCACACCTATGCACCAGCATATTCCCTTTCATTTTTTGAAATTATAACTATTAATATACCCCAGTAGGGTATATTAATGATACAATATTTGCTTTTATCCGTCAACTTATTTTTTTTAGTAAAATTGACATATTTCCTAACTTCTGTATTTGTATTACAATAATACTATATATCAAAGTTTCGAAATTTATTTAAAGGCAATCATGAACTATATTTCACAAGTTATAATTTTCCCCGATTGAGAAAATATATTTATAACTATGGGAGGTGACTACAAATGAAATCCAAAAAAATACTAATAACCAAAGCAACACCAGGCATGATTCTAGCAAGAGATATTATAGACTTCTCTGGTCAAATGTTAGTGGCTAAAGATACAACATTAACAGATTGGATTATATCTAAATTACAGTTTTATAATATTCATAGCCTTGTGATTATCATTAATGAAAATGAGGAGATTGTTAAGACTACTCCTGATAAAGAAGAGGAAATCATATCACAAGATTCAAATCTTAACAGGATTCGTAATACGAAAGAATTCATTCAGTTCCAAAAAGAATTTTTCAACTTTGTAGAACAATTTCATAGAGGAATGGATGAAGTACTTACTCATAAAGCTCCTCTTAATGTACCAGGTTTACTTAGTACAACGAATAAACTCATAAGCACTTCAAGAAATGCTATTCATCTTTTTGATATGCTAAACTGTATGAGGAATTATGATGACTCAACCTATGCACATTGTTTGAATGTCTCTTTACTTTGTAATATCTTCGGCCAATGGATTCACCTTCCACCAGATGAGTTGGAAGTTCTTACTTTAAGCGGATTGTTTCATGATATCGGTAAATTAGAGATTCCTCAATCAATTATTATGAAGCCTGCTAAACTTACAGATAGTGAGTATAGACTGATGCAAAAACATCCCACACTTGGGTATGAATTACTAAAAGATATGAATATTGATAACCGTATTAAGAACGCTGCACTAATGCATCATGAAAGACTTGATGGAACTGGTTATCCTCAAAAACTAAAGGGCCCACAGATAGATGAACTGGCAAAGATTGTTGCTATTGCAGATGTCTATGATGCTTTGACATCGAAGCGTATCTACCGAGATCCCCTTTGTCCTTTTGAAGTGTTACATATATTTGAAGAAGAAGGCTACACCAAATATGATCCTAGTTATCTAATCGTTTTCTTTAATCAGATTTTTCAAACTTATGTACTAAATACGGTACGTCTAAATGATGGATCTGAAGGAAAAATCATAATGATTAACAAGGATGCTTTAGGCTCTCCTGTTGTACAAATAGGCGATAGATTCATAGATTTATCCAAAAACAAATCCTTATTTATTCAAGCGATTATATAAAAAATTAAAGCTGTTATCTTGAGAACACCACACGGTCATTTCTCAAGATAACAGCTTTATTTATTATTGATTAGCTTACTTTAAGTTTAAATTTCTTAATTGCTTTATCATCTTCTACATCTACTTTTTCCATACTCGCTCCAAGGCTTTGCATCTTACGTTCAAAATCCTCGTAACCACGTTCAATGTATTCAATTTGATCTACTATAGTAAATCCATCAGCAACTAATCCAGCTGTTACTAAGGCTGCACCAGCACGTAAGTCAGGTGCACTAACAATAGCTCCAGTGAATCCTTCTACACCAGTAATAATTGCACTATTACCTTCTACTTTAATTGTTGCACCCATACGTGCAAGTTCATCAACATATTTTAAACGATTTTCAAAGATACTTTCGGTAACAATACTTGTTCCATTGGATAATGCAAGTAATGTTGCAATCTGAGGTTGCATATCCGTAGGAAATCCAGGATAAGGTAAGGTTTTAACATGTGTATTACCTAAGCGAGTATCCGATTTTACTAATACAGCATCATCAAACTCTTCTACTGTAGCACCAATTTCAATAAGTTTTGCCGTAATTGCTTCAAGATGCTTTGGAATAACATTCTTAACAAGAACTTCACCTTTTGTTGCAGCTGCAGCTACCATAAATGTTCCAGCTTCAATTTGGTCAGGTATAATTGAATATTCTGTTCCATGTAATTTTTCAACACCTTTGATGCGAATAATATCTGTACCAGCTCCTTTGATATTAGCACCCATACTATTTAAAAAGTTTGCTACATCAACAATATGTGGTTCTTTTGCTGAATTTTCAATAATTGTTTGTCCTTCTGACATACAAGCAGCAAGCATAATATTAATTGTAGCACCAACACTAACCACATCAAGGTAGATATGATTACCAACTAATTTTTCTGCTTGAGCCTGAATCATTCCATATTCAATCTTTACAGATGCACCAAGTGCTTCAAATCCCTTAATATGTTGATCAATTGGTCTACTACCAATATTACAACCACCAGGTAAAGCAACTTGAGCTTTACTGTATTTTCCTAATAATGCTCCTAATAAATAATAAGAAGCACGAATTTTACGAATATATTCATAATCAATGTTTATACTATTTATTTGACTTCCATTAATCTTAACTACATGATCATTAACACGTTCAACTCTTGCTCCAATTCCTTCCATGGCTTGTAATAACACATTAATGTCACGAACATTAGGTAAATTCTCTATTGTAACTGTCTCATCTGTCATAATTGCTGCTGATAAAATTCCCAAAGCAGCATTTTTGGCTCCACCGATTGTAACTTCCCCATGAAGCGGTTTCCCACCTTTGATAATATATTGCTCCATCGCACACCTCTATTGTTTGCTATTCAACGCCGATAAAAACAAATATTTCGGCACAGTTTCCCATTCTTAAATTTCACACATATATGATTATACCATAAACTCTTGATTTGTAAATATAAGATTATTAATTGCCTCTACTAATCCTTCCGCTTCCATACCTTCTGCTTCAATAACGTAGTGACAATATTTTTCATATAATGGGCATCTTTCCTCATATAATCCTTGTAAATCTTGACCTTTTTTAAGCACCACACCCCTTTGCTTTATATTGCCAAGCCTTTTTCTTAATGTTTCATAGCTTAGCTTTATGTAAATAACCGTACCAATTTTTCTTAGATGTTCCATTGCTTCTTTTCCATAAATTACACTTCCTCCAGTTGCAATTACAGTCTCACTTGCTTCTATAGAGGCATTTACTTGGTTCTCAATTTCAATAAAAGCATCTAAACCCTCAGTCGCTATAATTTCATGTAATAATTTCTTCTCTCTCTTTTGTATCAGTAGGTCAGAATCAATAAACTGATAGCCTAAAACCTTTGCTAATATAACACCTGCTGTACTTTTTCCTGCTCCTGGCATTCCCACCAAAATAATGTTGTTCATCTTTTCCTCCAGCTTGTTTCTACTAGTATAACCACAATCAAAACTGACTATTGCTATTATCTGTTGTTAATAACTCTATTTTTTTCTATTTTCAAAGTATACAAATGAATCAATGGAATCCATAATATCTTTGAACGTATCTCTAGGTGCATGATCAATGTATTTTTTCAATATTTCATTTTGAGCATCCCCGCGATACCGTCCATAGAAAATATCGAATAGGTTATGACCGCGTACATAGGTCTTAATCAATTCCATATTATTTTTTAAATCATTTTTATTATTAATACGAAGATTAAAGTTTTTAATCAAGCGTTTTGTACTACCTAATTTATATAAATAATCTTTCCACTTGGTATAAAGAATATTATAAAACTCTTCTTCACTCTTCACAACACCTATTTTCGCCATTATCTTTGGATCAAGAAAATAATTTTCGAATGAATAGTATTTCAAAATTAATACATTCTTTGGTGTAACACGAGGTATTTTATCAACATCTTCTGCAGCTCTTTGGCTATAATAACTACATAATTGCCTTACTAAATGCTTCGGATTCTTACCATCACTGTCACGTATCATAAGGAATTGATCCTTTAGATATAATTGATTGATGTATTTTAAATTGGCATAGGTCTTAATGTTAGTACAGCTGTTTGTAGTAATAATGGAGATTCTTTGTAATTTCCCATCTTCATCATAGATTTCTGAATAATATTTTTCTAGAAGAAGCGGCAATCTATTGCTATCTTGCTTACCTTCCACTATAAATACAAAACTTACATTCATCAAATCGTTGGCAGTATAGCCAAGATCATCTAGAATCTCATCAATATCTGCATCTTCACGAATCGTTGTATAATGTTCTTCATCAAGAATAACTTGCTTAATCTGCTTTTGCGAGAAATTAAATATTAGATTTGGCGAGTGCGTAGAGAATATTACCTGATTCTTCTTCGACAACTGATATAATATCTCACTGGCTTGTTTTTGTAACTGTGGATGAAGATAAATCTCTGGATCATCTATCATTATAATACATGGAAGGGTATTTGGTTCGTCAATGTATGCCTGTAAAAGCGATAATGCATAGATGCTCTTAAGACCTTCGCCAAGCACATTGAGATTCCCCTCTGTACCATGTTCTTCATTATAGATTTCTGTCTCTATCTTTAACATATCTTCCACATTAAAATTAGCGGTATAGCGAACTTTCTGTGATACGCTACCATTTTGATAAAAGTATCTATTTACTTTATCTGAAAACTGTGTAAGATTCATATGATATAATTTATATTCTAGTAGCCTTACAACTTCATATATTGTCAAATCAGTTGGGTTCTTCTTTGATATTACACCAATACACTGAAAACAATTCTTGCAAGGCTTTGCTTGATCGAACATGCAGACATTATTTCTTATATTTGCTAACTCTTGCTTGTTATAAAAATTAAATACATCATTCTGAATCAAATTTGTATTCCTACTGTGATCAATATGATAAATCTTAGGGAATACGGCTTTTATATATGTATTATTCTTTTTCACACCATCATTGAACTTGATTACTCCATTTGGAGATATGATACACTCAAAAGACAAAACCCCTTCTTGAAAAGAAGGAAGTCTTGTCTTGAATTCATTCTCCCACAAATCATAACGTTTGTAGCGACTTACCAGACCCTTTTTGTGGAATATCTCTAAGTCTTCTTCTGTAAATTCTACTTTAATATCAATTAAAATTGGCTTGTCAGGTTGGGCAAAATTAGGTTTCGTCACAACATAATCACCTGTAATTGCACGTATCGCATCTAGGACAACGCTTTTACCTGAATTATTCTTGCCTATTAAAATCAAGGCATTTTCAACTTCATTGATGGTCATATCTTTAATAACTTTAAAATTACGAATTCTTAGATAGCTGATTTTCATTAACCTAACACTCCTATTCAATTATTTGCGTTTTTGTTTTTTCTTTGCTTTAGTAGGATTTGATTTCTTCACAGAATATCCAAAGGTTCCAAGTAGACTGCCTAAATCATAATACTCACCATGGGAATATACAATTGGATTCGACTTGCTAAGTTCTAACTTGCCTTTTTCATTCAATAATGAAGTATCAACTTGAATTGCCTCTACAGTAGCTAAGAACATATCATGAGAACCTAATTTAATAATTTCCTTCAGTTTACATTCTATGTTTACAGGGCTTTCTTTAATTCCAGGAGCACTAACTTTGCTACTCTCTTGGGTTGTTAATCCCATCTCTTTAAATTTGTCCACATCCCTACCAGAACGTACACCACAGTAATCCGTTGCTCTTACTAGGTCCTTTGTAGTTAGATTAATTACAAATTCCTTTGACTGTTCTATCATTGTATAAGAATGACGCTCAGGACGTACAGAGATGGATACCATAGGAGGATTCGTACAGACAGTACCTGCCCAAGCTACCGTAATAATATTCGGTTTTTCGTCTCCATTTTTACAACTTACCATTACAACAGGAAGAGGATAAAGCATATTCCCCGCTTTCCAAACTTCTTTTGACATATTAACAAACTAGCTCCTTCCATTTATCTCTGTATTTCAACTGTATTCTAATTAACATATACTAATTCATGCATAAGTTTAACTACTATATAAGATTGACATTTTAGTTTGAAAAGATTACAATTTTAATATCTATTTTAACACAACTGGATACATTTTTACATAAATATTTATATTAAAGAGGTGATAACATGGCTTCCAATTATTTAGAAATCGAAACAAACTCAGAAGACCTCCAGAGAAAAGTTCGTGAGGATATTCGTTTTCGAACGAATAAGTTTGTTTGGAAAGTGAAATTCAACACCCCATTAAACCCAAAAACTGTGAATAATATAAACCTATACGTTACCAATCAAAGTCAGATGGTTATTCCTTCTTCCATACGTTATGATGCATCTAATAACACTATTGAGATTGAACCACTAGAACCATATTCAACCACTGAAACATATACTCTCAACGTGACTACAAAGGTTCAGTCCAAAGGCGGTAAATACCTGCGCACTCCTATTAAAATTAATTTCAAAATGGGATAAATTGTACATCACTTCTTTTATATTTCAAACTATATATGGATACAATAACATCAGATTAACTAGCGACTAAGTCGAAGGAGGAAATCTATGAAGATTCGAAAGAAATGTTATTGTATCCTTATTTTTATTCTTTTATTATTTTCACTTTGCTCTTGTTCTAAAACCAATAAGAATAATGGCACCAATAATAACTTAAATGCCAATAATGCTCCTAGTACAGACAGTAATAACAACAATACCAATAATACTACTACAAATACCACTGAACCCCCCCAGCAAAACTCTACTCCAATTGGCACAAGAACAAATCCACTTCCTTTCAATACCACAGTTCTCTTTAATGGTAATGATACTCTATTTGATAAGTACCAAGCAGAACTTACATTATTAGATGTGGTTCGTGGACCAGATGCCCTTGCAATGGTATTAGATGCAAATGAATTTAACTCAGAACCTGCAGAAGGGAAAGAATACCTCTTAGCTAAATTTAAGATACGTGCATTATCCTCTGAAGATGATGCTATGATCGATATCAATAATGCTTCTTTCTCTCTTGTTAGTGAAGATGGTACTGTTTATGATTCATTTATCTCGATCAGTGATATTAATCCATCTTTAAGAGAGATGTATGCAGGTGCTACGATGGAAGGTTATGCTTGTTTTGAGGTTAATACAGACGACATAAATCCTTCCATTGTATTCTTAGAACGTAATAATAACGGTATATGGTTCTCTACAAATCCTAATACTAAATTACCTGAAGGTAGTACTGCATATGTTCCGGCCGAATCAATTCCTAGTCCCGATACGACATATGCTGAAATAGGTTCAAGGCTAAACCCAATTGCACTTGGAACAACAACCACTTTTGATGGCATGGATACCTTATTTGACACATACAGGGCCCAGGTTACGCTTAAAGAAGTCATTCGTGGTGACGCAGCAATGGATATTGTCGCTAAGGCTAACAAACTAAATGTGTTACCGGCTGATGATGAGGAATACCTCCTTGCTAAATTCGAAATTAACGCCCTTGAATCTCTTGACAATGCTAAGATTGAAATTAGCGCAGCTAACTTTGAATTAGTTAGCGAAGATGGTATTAAATATGATGACTTCGTAACTATTGCAGGTTTAGAACCTACCTTATCAGATATTTACCCAGGTAGTAAGCAAGAAGGTTATGCATACTTTTTTGTAAAGAAAAATGATCTAAACCCTAAAATAGTTTTTCTAGAACGAAATAATCATGGGTTGTGGTTTGCTACTAATAGATAAGTGATACTATAGAAGTACAAGCGATGAATTTTTAATTACCACTACAAAAAGCGGAAATATTCCAACCATCTATAATATGGAATATCTCCGCTACTTTTTTATTCGTATTGATTTTAGTGAACATCATCTATAAGTTTTAACAATTTATTGTACGTTTTTAAGTATGATTGGTAGCTTTCTTCGGTCGAAAACAGTTGTTCATAGTTTTCATAATTTTTGTAGATAGAATCTTCATCTAGTTCATTTTGTGTAACGATCAAAAAATCATCTGAGTCATAATCTAAAGGGAACTTAGCCAACGAAGGAGTTGTAAACATAAATACACCCTTGATAGTATCGCTTAAACATAAGATATACTCCTTATCACTTTGTAATATATTGTATCCTTCGTAAGTGAAAATACAGTTATTAGTTAGTGAAATGTCAAAAGGTTCATAAATGTAAATTTCATTCGTATTCAGATTCCCTTTTAGCGTTTTTATTATTTCGATTTTAGTTTTTATCGCTCCTGATAAAATTTCTCTCTCTGTTGGGACTTTTCCAATTACAATATATTTACTTTTATCGATAATATCTAATGAATCAGACATCTCTAAAAATGAACCATTAGAATACATTACATCTTCATAAGGATGGTATGATAGAGTTGGGGATAATTCTTTTAATGTATCATAAGTAAATGGATATATAGAGTTGCGTACATATAGGGCTACACAAATACCTATTGATAGTAAAGAAATAACAATTAATATAAATCTGTTTTTTTGTGACATAAATTTAATCTCCATTTTTAAATTATAGGTCTTTATTCTGTTCTCTGATTTAATTATTCTTTATTGTTAATATTTATTATTTTCCCTTGTCTGATTTCTAATATCTGATTAGAAAGAAGAGTAATATCTTCTTTGTGATGGCTAGCTATTAAAATGGTGGCCCCTCGCTTTTTCTCATTTAGAATTACATTATGTAAAATACGAATAGCATCTTCATCTAATGAGTTTGTAGGTTCATCTAAAATAATTAGATCAGGCTTTTCCATAAAAGCCTGAACAAGAGCTAGTTTTTGCTTCATTCCTAATGAATACTTTTTAACATTTTTTTTATCGTAGGGATCTAATTCGAAAGTTTTCATCCAATCAATAATATCCGCATTTGTAGCGATATCTTTTATATCTGCAATTATTTTCAAACATTGAAAACCGGTAAGATCCTCCCAAAATCCAGGAGTTTCTATTATTACACCGCAAGACCGTGGAAAATCAATATCTTTTGTTATTATCTCTTCATTAATCATAACATGTCCTGTGGTCGGTTTTATTAATCCGCATATAGCTCGAAATAACATTGTTTTCCCCGAACCATTTTTACCAATAAAACCATATATCTGACCACTTTCTAGATTGAGATTGATATTCTCTAAAACAGTATTTCCTTTTATTTTTTTTGTATAGTTTTGTATTTCGATATAACTCATATAGCCTCCTAAATAAATTCTTTTTTCTGTATAATAGGTAAACCAAATAATCCAATTATGAATAAATAAATTAAAGATTGAATTATCGCTGAAGAAAAGAAATAATTTATATTATAGTGATTAAAATAATAG
>NZ_CBDLAM010000113.1:0-12909 GCF_965301125.1 Anaerosporobacter sp.
CTTTAGTACTCCTAATATTTTCTTCCCTACAATAGCCTTTGGTATATCTAGTATTATTATTGGAACAATTGTAGCAACTATTTTTAGTAGAATTCCCCTAAAGCCAGTCAATACCATAATTAATGGAATGAATAAGCTTGCAAGTGGCGATTATAAAACTCGTATTGACCTAGGTCATATCCCAATATCTCTGGAAATATCCAATAGTTTCAATACACTTGCCTGTGAACTTGAAAACACAGAAATGTTACGTTCCGATTTTGTTAATAACTTTTCTCATGAGTTTAAAACCCCTATTGTATCCATATGTGGATTTGCAAAGTTACTCCAAAAGGAATCTATTACCAAAGAACAGCAAAAAGAGTATCTTGATATAATTGTAGAAGAATCCACACGTCTTTCTGAAATGGCAACAAAAGTCCTTAACCTTACCAAAGTTGAAAATCAAAATATTCTCACTGACATAACTTGTTTTAATCTCTCTGAACAGATTCGTAATTGTATCTTAATCCTTGAGAATAAATGGTCTAAAAAGGGACTTACCATAGTTGCAGATTTTGATGAATATATGACTGATGCTTGTGAGGAACTTCTAAAGCAAGTATGGATCAATCTTGTAGATAATGCAATCAAGTTTTCGCCAGAGAATGGCGAAATCCATATCGTAATCACCAAACTGACTGATAAAATTACGGTTTCCATCAAAAATAACGGGCCAGAAATGAGCGAAGAAGAGATAACTCGTATCTTTGATAAATTCTGGCAAGGAGATACGTCCCATACATCAGAAGGGAATGGAATCGGTCTATCTATAGCTAGACGTATTGTTCAGCTGCATAAAGGAACCATCTCAGTTGAAAGTTGAACGGAAGACACTAGTTTCTCTGTAGAGTTAACAATTAAATAATAATAAATTCTTTATCATACCATAAAACAACTTTTGTAGCTGAATACTATTTAGTGAACTGATATAGATGTTCACATATGGTACACAGCTATGAATAGTTGTTTTTTTAGTCTTGTTTATTTGCTCAATTCGTATTTTTCAAAATTATAGTTTAGTTTCAGTTTAGATTTATAAGATATTATATCTAATACATCAACGAAAGGAGCAACCTATGATTAAATTATTAAAGAATTTAACGAAAAAAGAATGGATATTTATAGGAATTAGCCTTGTGTTCATAGTAGCTCAGGTTTGGTTAGACCTGAAGTTACCAGATTATATGAGTACGATAACAACCCTTGTACAGACGGAGGGTAGCACCATGAGTGAAATCCTCAAAGCTGGTGGAAAGATGCTTGCATGTGCTTTGGGAAGTTTAGCTGGATCTGTTATTGTAGCTGCTTTTGCAGCACGTATTGCTACTAATTTTGGAGCCAGAACAAGAGAACAATTGTTCGATAAGGTGCAATCCTTTACTATGCAAGAAATCAATGGATTCTCAACAGCAAGTCTGATTACTAGATCGACCAATGATATTACACAGGTACAGACGTTATTGGTTATGGGATTACAAGTAATGATTAAAGCTCCAATATTGGCAGTATGGGCAATCTTAAAGATAAACGGCAAAAGCTGGCAGTGGACATTATCAACTGGTATAGCAGTATTATTTCTAATTATAGTAGTAGGATGTTGTATTATATTTGCAATGCCAAAATTCAAGAAACTTCAGAAACTTACTGATGAACTTAATCGTGTTACAAGAGAAAATCTTACAGGTATTCGAGTAGTTCGAGCATATAATGCTGAGGAATATCAAGAACATAAATTTGAGAATGCAAATCGTGAATTAACCGGTGCAAATCTCTTTGCTAATAGTGTAATGGCAATCATGATGCCTAGTATTCAATTAGTAATGAGTGGTCTATCATTAGCTATTTATTGGATAGGAGCTATTCTTATTGATAAAGCAAATATGATGGATAAAATAACATTATTCTCAGATATGGTTGTATTTTCATCCTATGCAATGCAAGTAATAATGGCGTTTATGATGCTTATTATGATATTTATCATGTTACCTCGTGCAACGGTTTCTGCAAAACGTATCAGGGAAGTTCTAGAAACGAAACAGACCATTATAGATGGTTCGGTTACAAAATCCCCAGCAGGAAATAGGGGAGAAGTAGAGTTTAGAAATGTTAGCTTCAAATATCCAGATGCACAAGACTATGTGATTCGTGATGTGACTTTTACTGCTAAAAAGGGTGAAACAGTTGCATTTATTGGTTCAACTGGTTGCGGAAAGAGTACAGTAATAAATCTAGTACCTCGTTTTTATGATGTTACAGAGGGAGAAGTACTTGTAGATGGCATTAATGTAAAAGATTATACACAATATGCACTTCATAATAAAATTGGTTACGTTTCGCAAAAGTCTACTTTGTTTAGTGGTACAATCAAATCCAATGTAGCTTATGGTGATAATGGAAAAGATGGATTCCTTTCATCAGATATCGTGGATGCTGTCTATACAGCACAGGCTTCTGATTTTGTGGAAGCAATGGATGATAGTTATGATGGATTCGTAGCACAAGGAGGGACAAACTTATCTGGTGGTCAAAAGCAAAGGGTATCCATAGCTCGTGCAATATGTAGAAAGCCTGATATATTTATCTTTGATGATTCATTTTCAGCGCTTGATTATAAGACAGATAGAAAACTACGTGATGCCTTAAAACGAGAATGTGCGGATGCTACAAAACTAATTGTTGCACAACGGATTGGAACAATTAGAGATGCAGATAAAATCATTGTTCTTGATGACGGTAGGGTAGTTGGTATGGGTACACATAACCATTTAATGCAAACATGTGAAGTTTATCAACAAATTGCATATTCACAATTATCTAAGGAGGAATTAGCATGAGGCATAAGGAGGACTACAAATTTGGACAACATTCACATCATAAGAAAGATATAGTCCCACCTGCTCCAGGAATGGGGAGTGTAGAAAAAGCCAAAGAATTTAAAGTTACTTGGATTAAACTAATTAAATACTGTAAAGATTATTGGACAATCATGATTGTTGCTCTGATCTTTGCTGCTATAGGAACTGTATTTACTCTGATCGGCCCAGATAAATTATCTGAACTTACTAACATTATTACAGAGGGAATAGCAACTGGTATTGATTTAGATGGTGTTACTAAGATTGGATTGACACTAGCAGTATTATATGGTTTGAGTTGGGTATTATCCCTTGCTCAAGGATTAATAATGGCAAACATTACGCAAAGAGTGTCTAAGAGAATGAGAGGAGATATTTCTAACAAGATTAATCGTCTCCCAATGTGGTTTTATAACAAAACAACAACCGGCGATGTTTTATCTCGTGTAACTAATGATGTAGATACTATAGGACAATCGCTTAACCAAAGTATCGGTACGCTTGTTTCTGCTGTTACCCTTTTATTAGGATCATTAATCATGATGTTAAAAACGAATGTCATCATGACTGTGACAGCTGTCTTAGCCACGTTAATTGGTTTTGCACTAATGATGGTAATCATGGGTAAATCACAAAAATATTTTGCTCGTCAACAACAACATCTAGGCGAAATCAATGGTCATATTGAAGAAATCTATGCTGGTCATACCATTGTAAAAGCCTACAATGGAGAAGAAGAAGCGAAAAATAAATTTGTTAAGTTAAACAACGAACTTCGTGAAAGTGGATTTATGGCACAATGTCTTTCTGGTTTGATGATGCCACTTATGTCCTTTATTGGGAATTTTGGTTACGCAGCAGTATGTGTTGTTGGTGCGGTACTTGCAATGAATGATCACATATCTTTTGGTGTAATTGTTGCATTCACTATGTATGTAAGATACTTTACTCAACCATTAAGCCAATTAGCGCAAGCAGCACAAACTCTTCAATCTGCAGCAGCTGCTGGAGAACGTGTTTTTGAATTCTTAGAGGCACAGGAGATGGAAAAAGAAGATGAAAAAACTACGAAACTTACAGATGTTCGTGGTAAAGTTGAGTTTGAACATGTTCATTTTGGATATGAAGGCACTGACAAAACAATCATAAATGATTTCTCTGTAACAGCAAATCCTGGACAAAAGGTTGCCATTGTTGGTCCTACTGGTGCTGGTAAAACCACTTTAATAAACTTGCTTATGCGTTTTCATGAGATACAAAGCGGAACAATTAAGATTGATGATATTCCCGTTGATAAATTACGTCGTGAAGACGTTCATTCACAGTTCTGTATGGTTCTTCAAGATACATGGATATTCGAAGGAACAGTACGTGAAAACCTGGTATATTGCACGAAGAATGTCTCCGATGAAAAAGTCAAAGAAGCTTGTAAAGCAGTTGGATTACATCATTTTATCCGTACACTACCAAAAGGTTATGATACGGTTCTAAACGACCAAGTAAATCTATCAGCAGGTCAGAAACAACAATTAACGATTGCAAGAGCAATGATAGCAGATCGACCAATGCTTATTCTAGATGAAGCAACTAGCTCCGTAGATACTAGAACTGAGCTTCTGATTCAAAATGCTATGGATGAGTTAATGAAAGGTCGTACATCATTCATTATCGCCCATAGACTTTCTACAATCAAAAATGCTGACCTCATTCTTGTTATGAAGAATGGTGATATTATTGAAAGTGGTACACATGATGAATTGATTGAAAAAGCTGGTTTCTATGCAGATCTGTATAATAGTCAGTTTGATGCTGCATAAACAGTAAAAACATAGCACTGGAATATCTTCTGATATAATTAAAAATAAAGATAAGCTAGATGAACTTATATATAGGTGTTTATCTAGCTTATCTTAGTAATTTAAAACAATTTACCAAAATCTCCTTCTCCCTTTTCTGCAGGTTCGAGAGCAAGTACTGGAACGTTTGGAGAAAATCTTTCACTCGAATATGAATATACTATATATGTTCATAAGGACGATTATTTAGTTTCAGGAAAAAAAGAGCAATAATCTCACTTCATAAATGAATATATATTGAAGCTTGTAATTATATGGGTTATAATTATCAGATATAAATATACTGAATGGAGAGCGAATAATGAGTATTGGTGAAGTAAGCTTATTAACAAACAATGTAATTAGACTTTCAAATTTTTATAAAGCTTTATTAGAGATTGATAATGGAAGTAATGACAGTATTCATCAAACAATTATATCAGAAGAAACGATGCTTACTGTATACAACGATGGTTCTTTAAAAAACAATACGAATCAAAATATATGTCTTGCATTTACTGTAGAAGATATTAATAAGGAATATGACAAACTAGTTAAATTGGGTATGGAAATTATTGAAAAACCAACGTCTCGCCCTTGGGGAGCAGTAAATATGAGCTTTTATGATCCGGATAAGAATATTATATATCTGAGAAGTTTTAATAAATAGTTATATATATACTAGTTACATGAGGAGGATATGTAAGTGATTACTATATTTACTGTATTGCATCAAGAATAACATCTATACTATTTAGCACTTCTTTTCTTTGTTCTTCTGGTATTCTATTAAAGATTTGAAAGAACTTGTCGTTCATATCCTTTTCAATCGTATTAAAAAGTTGCTGTCCATTATCGGTAAGTTCTAAAATTACACATCTTCGGTCTACGGCAGAATTCTTACGATTCACGAAATCCTTTTTAACAAGACTATCGATACATCGACTCATCGTGCTTATATCAAGGTCAAGCTGATCTGCTAACGTCCTAAGAATTATTCCAGGAGTTCTTCCAATTTCCACAAGTGCATGACATTGTGTCAATGAAATATCACAACGGCAACCATTTCCCTTCTTTAATAATCCTAATTTTCGCTCCATTATACGAAATTTTTCTCTAAATATTTTTGAATCTTCACCTATCATAAATCAATCTCCAATTCTTAAGGAATTTAATACCAATAGTATATCAATTTTAATTGCATAATACAATAGTTGTATATTGCAATTATATTGTTAAAGATATATACTATCTTAATAATCCATTAAACATTTTTTACCATGAAAGGGGAAGTATATGACATTCACAATTAGAAATATGAATAAGGAAGATTACGAAAGTGTTAAAAACATCTATCTTGAAGGTATTGCAACGAAAAAGGCAACCTTCCAAATAGATACACCGGACTATGATACATGGTCTAATGGTCATATAAAGGAATGTCGTTTTGTGGCTACAGACGAAGATAATCATGTCATAGGATGGGTCGCATTATCACCCACTAGTAGTAGATGTGTATACAGGGGAGTAAATGAAGTGAGTATTTATATTTCTCAAAAAGCAAGAGGGCAACATGTTGGAACTTCATTATTGAACAAAGTAATAGAAGAATCAGAGAAACTAGGTATATGGACATTACAATCAGGTATCATTGAAATCAACGAAGCAAGTATTGCATTACATAAAAAATGTGGTTTTCGAATTGTAGGTTTTAGAGAGAACATTGCCCAAGATGTTGATGGAATATGGAGAAATACAGTTTTAATGGAAAGAAGAAGCAAAACCGTTGGTATTCCTGATTTGAATTAGACGTTTCAGTAAAAGAACTATAATAATAACAAAATATTTACTATATAGATATTTTTCTATATATCCCAAAATAGCATTGATTCAATCATTGCTATTTTTTATTATATTGCCATGCAATTTCACTTAAATTGATGAGATTGAAGATATTGATGAATTAGAGCCTAGGTATCCTGAATTTTTCAAGAGTAAATACAATATAGATAAACAAAACTGGTCGAATAGCAGGGGATCAGGTAGCTGGTGGAGACCTTACTTATAGAGGAAATCTAGGAACTGGAATCTTTAAATGAATCGCTTGTTTATATATGGATTAATATAGTATAATATGGTAATGTTTATTAGGAAGAATTTGATGAATGAAAAAGCCGAAAAATTTATGTTTAGTGAGGTGCAGAATTGAAAAACTATAAGTTTAAATCAATAAGTTTAATAATTGTAATGTTAGTTATATTAAGTTGTCTATTATTTGGAATTAAACAATGTATCTTTCTTATAGTACCAAGAACAGGCTATTCAGATCGTATGGCATCAATGCTTGCAATGACTCTCATAACAATTTGCATTTTAATACTAGCTAGAAAACTTAAGATAAGACTTTCTGTTTTTCCTCCCAAGTTCACAAGTGCCTATGTTTGCTTCACTGTTATTGCAACCATTTTGCTGATAGCCACACCTTCAAACTATACTGGTGGATTTAAAGCAGTATCTTTGCTTGTGTATGGTAGCATTGTAACGCCGATTTTTGAAGAACTAATTTTTCGTGGTTATGTTTGGAATAAGTTAAATCTAATACTTATAAATGAATGGATCACTTATATTATTTCAACAATTCTATTTGGCCTATGGCATTTTGGTTACATAAGTTCCATAGCTTTCAGAGTTCAGGATGGATTACTAAATATAATGATATGGAAAGTAATCACTGGTTTATGTTATGGAATTGTACTAGGAATTGTTCGCCTTAAGACAAAAAATTGTTATTCAACTATGATATTGCATGGAGTAATGAATATGTTTGGAAAGTGATCAGGAAATACAGTACAGATTAGATTATTTGATACAAGAAAAGAGGTAAAGAATGAACAATATTATTATAAGAATGGAAGACAAAAAAGATTACCGACGCGTTGAAGAAATTACAAGAGAAGCATTTTCTTATCCAGGAAGGGTAGAACGTGGTGGAATAGGAAGTCCATATGAGCACTGGATGGTACATGAGTTACGAAAACGTGATGGTATAGGAATCAGTCTAGTTGCAGAATTAGACCAAACTCTAGTTGGACATATCATCTGCAGTAAATCACATATTGTAACACCTGATGGTAGAAACATACCAACGGTGAATTTCGGTCCAATTAGTGTGTTACCTACATATCAACGAAAAGGATTTGGAAAAGCTCTTATACATGCTATGATTGACAAAGTAAAAGAACAAGGCCATGGTGCAATCATGTTCTTTGGTCGTCCAGAATATTATCCAAAATTTGGTTTTGTGGAGTCAGAGCAGTATGGTGTAACCGATAACTTTGGTGAAAATTATCCAGCCTTCATGTGCATGGAATTGATAGATGGGTATTTATCAAGTGCAATTGGTGGTAAGTATATTGAATCGGATATATATGATGATAAGTTTAACAAAGAAGCTGTTATCATGTTTGATAAGGCATTTAGTTAGAAAAGTTGTTTTAGGAGGATATCACATGAAGTATCTAACAAAGGAATGGTTTGAATTATCTCAACGGACAGATCTTTATTTTGACTTAGAAGTAAACGAAGGTGCAGCAGTCAATGACGATGAACTCTATTTGCGACTCTACAAGGAAAAAGAGAATGAATTTGTAGAAAGTGAGCATAAGAGTTACGATCTTGACCCTCGTTATATGTTAGAAGAGGAAGGAAGAACGCTTGTTCCTCTTCATAAATTTATTAATGGTGAAGAGATAACCGAAGAGGATACAATAGTTTATCACATACCTGCAGATGAAAAAGAAAGTATACTAAAGATGATAGAGGAGTATGATGTACGACCGCCATTTGACGTGAAAAAATATAGTAAAAAATACCAATTGAAATTATTGAGCAAATAGCAGATATACGTATTTTCGCATTGGGGTACTGTACAGAGGAAGTAATGAATCAACTGAAAGATATTAGTAAAGAGAACGAAGAAAAAACAATTTTAATTTATGAAGAGTATTCAAAAGCACAACAAGCTCAGAACATTCCACAAACTATAAATGAATCATTCGGTTTTCACGACTGTAAGGTATCAGGGTTAATAATTGATACAAACATTGTCATGCGGTTTGATACCCGTGCAGGATTTACCGATTTGAATAAAATTACTTTTATTACATCTGAAGTTATAAAACAGGATGATCATATTGTTGGTAGTACATGGATATATAGAGAACTGTATCACACAGAAAACGGTTATGAAGCTCATATGCTTTTTGCAGATGATAAGCTGTCAGAACTCATAATTCGTTGTAAGGATATTGTGATAGTTAAAGAGTAAGGAGGATTCCAATGAATGAAAATAAGGATTTTTTAAAAGTGGCAGCAGAACGTTATTCGGTGCGTAAGTTTAACGACAAGGTTATCGATCAAGATACGATAAACAAAATTCTAAAAGCAGGTCACCTCGCGCCAACTGCTTGCAATCGCCAACCACAACGGATTTTAGTTATCACTAGTGAAGAAGGCATATCCAAACTTAGAAAGTGTACGGTATGCCACTTTAATGCGCCTTATGCGATGCTTATCTGCTACGAGAAGAATGAATGTTGGCAACGTGAATATGACGGTAAATCCAGCGGAGATATCGACGCGAGTATCGTTACAACACATATGATGCTTGAAGCGTCTTCACTTGGTGTGGGTACGACTTGGGTCATGCATTTTATACCCGAGGCCATCATGGAGGAGTTTTCGATTCCTGACAACATTGAGCCAGTCGCTTTGCTTGTTATGGGTTATCCAGATGAGAATTCAAAACCATTCCCTGGGCATTTTGAATTAAAGGCACTTGAAGACATAGTATCTTACAATGAATTTTAGGCTTCTTAAATCTAAAGCTTATAAGAGAGAACGTGGAGGTATGTTATGAATGTTTCATTTTTTATATATGATAATGTAGAATCTATTGATTTTATTGGTCCACATTCAGTTTTCTATTTTGCGAATAAAACAACAAAATCAAATTTATTTGAACTATTTACTTTTTCTAAAGATAAAGGTTCAATAACCACCCAAAGTGGTTTGAACATCGAAACTAATTACTCTATAGCGGATATTAAAAAGAAAGAAATTGAGGTATTAGTACTCCCTGGAGGAAGTGGATCACGTAGTTTGATTTATAATGATGAACTCTTAAAAGAATTAAACTGCATCATTAATAACAGTAAATTGGTTTTATCAGTCTGCACAGGTGCATTATTATTAACAAAACTAGGATTGGTCAGCAATATGAGAATTGCCACCCATAGAAATGTAATTGAGTTAATACACTCTTTAGATAACTCAGTTAAAGTTGATACCGGCGTTTCTGTTATTAAAAGAGATAATATATACACAACAGCAGGTGTTTGTACTGGTATAGATGGAGCTCTAGAAGTTTTAAAAGAATATGTTAATGAAGATGTTATCCATGAGATTGAAAACAATTTATATTACATCCGATACATTCAATAGAATAATTCTAATGAGTAAGAAGTATATAACAAATGATCCTGATTACCCTTTGCATGTGCAGTCACAAACAAATGGTACATATGCAGATAGTGGACGGCAGCAGATTGTTGAATATCTATCTCCAACACGGGATATGAAGTTGAAACTATGTTGGAACCTTATTTCAAAATTGAGATAAAAGAAGAAATAGGCGAGATGATGGAGTATTTCATGATCTGTAATAAGTAACATTTATGGAAGGACAATGCATGTGTATCAAATTTGAAGTGAGGAAAAAGCCTGTGATCTGCGTGTCGCTGTGAAAAATCCAAAAGATGAGATTAAAGCTGCCGCGATTGTATATGCAATACATACCAAGATTACTTAGACATTCCATTTAAGTGATAACATGTAAATAAATCATTCACAAATAATAAGGAGGCTCGCTATGAAAAAAATATTACTTCTTTCTACGTTAATAGTCTTTATATTTACTGGCTGCAGTAAACCAAAAGAAACGGATACGAATGCTAATGTTGTAACGAATGAAGATCACGCAATACAAGATATTTCCGAAGAAGATGCAAAAGTGGATCCTGAACTCATTACTCCAACTTATGATGATGCAATTAAGAGTAATGATGAAACCGAAACCATAGAAGGTACTTTTGGCGGTTCTCCTGTTATTTGGCATACAATTAAAATTGATGACGTGGAATATTATTATGTTGAAACAGAAGCAATAGAGGGTAATAGATCTTCTGAAATTAATCAGACACCTGCTTCATTTGCTATTGTTGGATCGAATTATACTTTAAAAAGTGGAATAGAAGTAGGTATGAGGAGTGATGAAGTTTTATCAAAATATCCAGATTTAGTGCGTACAGAGTTTAATGAAAAATATAATGACAGTAATACTAATAATGCTTGTTTAGACTGGAATGGTGCTGCTTATCCAGAAAAGTGGAAATCACAATATGATTATGGTTTAATGGCAAATGTAGATAACGGAATAGATGATGATTTACCAAAATATCTAGTATTACTAAGTAAAGATGAGAAAGTAGTAGCAATCACTTTTATGTATCCAACTGCAAGTTAGTGTAGTTATTACTGGATGAACACCTGATGCAACCAATAAAGTTAAGCGAGGAAATAAAGATTATGAACTCTAAATGGAAAAAAAGAAAAATAAGAAGAATACTGGCTATTTTCTTATGTCTGATGATTATATGGCATCATGTGATGGTAAGTATTGAAAAGCGTACATATAAGGATCAGTATCCAGGACAACTGGTTTCTATAAATTCGCATAACGTTCATGCTTATATAAGAGGAGAAGGGGAAACAACAATTGTTTTCATAACTGGTTCAGGTACGCCGAATGCTTATACCGATTTTTATTATCTGCAACAGGAATTGGGTAAAAACGCGGTAACGGTATCTTATGATCAGCCCGGATATGGCTGGAGCGAGGATATTGATGAGGAGAAGAAAATTGATCTTCTAACCTCTGATTTAAATTTACTTTTAGAAAAATTAGAGTTAAAGAAACCTTATATTCTAGCTGCACATTCGCTAGGAGGACTGGAAGCCATACGATATGCACAACTATATCCGGAAAATGTAAGTAAAATTGTATTTCTTGATTCAGGTAGTCCAGAATTTTATGAAAAAGATTCAATCATAAAATCTTACGCTATAAACCGGACAAGTGCGGGTTTACGTAACTTGGGCATTTTAAGGTTACTCGGTTTGTTTGACGTTTATCTTCCAATGGGAGGAGAGAGTGCTAGGTATAACAAATTGCCTGCAGACTTAAAAAAGATTGATAAAGCATTTTATTATAGAATGCTTGGGTCATCATCCAATCTTGGAAATATAAAATTGATGAATGAGAATGCAAAACAAGTTTTAAACAATGGGAAATTAAAAGATATACCATTACTTGTGTTGTCATATGATAGTGGAGATAATTGGCAGAAAGTGCAGAATGAGTTAGCAGGGTGGTCATCTAAGAGCAAGCAGATAATGATTCCAGATTCAGAACATTATCTATATTGGACTAATACAGAAGAGGTCTTAGATACTATAAAAACCTTCATAGAAAATGATACAAATCAATAGGCTATATTATAATTGCATAGGAGGTAATATGATATGAGTGAATGTAAAACCCTTTATGTATCAGATCTTGATGGAACATTATTAAACCATGATGCTACATTATCCGATTACACAAAAAACACGTTAAATAAATTGATTTCATACGGTATAGATTTCACGGTAGCTACTGGACGTACAACTGATGCTACAATTAAGATTATGGAAGATATTCATCTAAATACTCCAATTATTTCATTCCACGGAGCTATAATTTATGACGTCAATCAAAATAGCTATATCAAAGTATATAAACTTGCCGCCGAATCAGTTAATCATATCATTACAGCATTAAAATCACATGGTGTTTCAGCACTGATGTATGAACTGAAAGACGATACGCTTATCGCATACTACGAATCGCTCGAACAAAAACATATGTATGACTTTGTTGAGGATAGAAAGGCTCGATTTGATACAACTTTCGAACAAGTAAACGATTTTAGCAAAGTATCATCAGATCATATAATGTATTTCGCCCTAGGTGATACATACGAGCGTATAAAACCTGTTTATGATGAACTAAAGAAACT
>NZ_CBDLAM010000114.1:0-12884 GCF_965301125.1 Anaerosporobacter sp.
CCCTCAAAGATTGGTATATTATGGAGTATATTAAAGGCTGAATCGCATCTAAAAAGACAAGGCAAACAAAATTGTATGCCTTGTCTATAATTTAGTTAAATTGATTTTTAATCAATTCATATTCTATTCGTTACTCTATATGTTAATCCTTATGCATCTAAGAAGGATTTAGCTACAGCTTCAACAATTTCATTGAATTTATTCTCAAACAACATATTATCACTATCATTTGTTATAAATCCAATATTAACAAGTATTGCAGGCATATCCGTCCTATTTAAAACAGCAAGATTCTTTCTTGATTTTACGCCACGATTATTAAAACCAAGTGCGGCAACACTATTATTAATATTAGTGGCAATCCTATGTTTCGTACCTTTTTTATTATACACAAACGTAACAACACCAGACGTTTTCTTAGATAGAGCACCATTTCTGTGAATGCTTATTAAATAATCTGCCTTTAATAGATTCGTAATCTTAGCTTTGTTTACTGGGCTACTATAAACGTCATCCGATCGTGTATAAACTACGTCTACTCCATTTTGTCTTAATATTTTACCAAGTTGTAAAGCCAAACGTAGAGTATCATCTTTTTCATATCTTTCACCATTAACTGCGCCTTGATCTTTTCCACCATGACCTGCATCAATACAAACTCTTAATGGCATGACATCGCTCCAATCTTATTCGTTATAATCTGACATAATTCCCTATCATCTTATGCTCGATGTTTCAATTGGTGCATACTTTTTAAAAAAAAATTTGTCATGTATCTAATATATTCTATCTTACTTGAAATGCTGCACCATTTCCTAAATCAAATTTACCTACAGTTTCAATTTCAAAATGTTTCTTAGCAATTCCTAAATCTATTAAATCCATTACATAATCATCAACTACATCAATAGTCAATATCTGTCCATCATAATGAAACATTACTTTTTGAGAATTCTTTGCACTTGGCGCAAGTCGTACTGCTTCCATACCATTTGCTATCCAATTCGGAATCTGCACAGATGATTCTAATCTCTGCTCTATGGATTTTCTTTTTTTACTTGAAGCTGCTCGAATCATTTTTTCCTTCATTGTCTGCTTCTCAACTTTTCCCACCAAAATAACACAGACAATCTCCTCTTCATTTAATACAGAAAATGATTCTTTATCAAATGTTCCTCCAACCCAGCAGGTTCCAAGTTCCATGTCTGTCACATTAAGTACAATATCTTCCCCATAGTAACCAATCTTTTCATGAAGATTCTCATCCTCTTTCTTTCCCTTCATCAAAATCAATGAACGTACATTTGTAAATAAGCCATAGCTCTTTTTTAGTGATTCAAAAGCTTTGCTTCCATCCTCTACGAATTCCATAGAAAGACCAGACAGCATATTTGCAACTGAAATCATTTCTCTGATTTTATTCTGTTCTTCTAACGTTAGAGGTTTTTTTTCAAAACTTCTTCTTGCGATTCTTTTTTCGATTGCCTCTCTCATTTTCTAATACCTCACTTTAATTTGGACAATGATATCTTCTTTTTCCTTTACTAATATCACCATATTCAATTGCTGACACCGGACAAGCACAAATACAAGTCATACAATGGGTACAAGCACCACGCCAACCTAAATACTGCAAATTTTTATCACTGCACAACCTTTTCGTACACTTACCTGCATTTCCAATTCCACCACCACAAGTCATGACAAAATATACTTTCTGTCCATTCAAATTATTATTTTCATGAATCCATTCTTCCACAATACTCGGAATACGCCACCCATAAATTGGTGTAACAAATATCAATGTCTCATTCTGTGAAATTTCACTGTGTTCCCCTTTCTTAATGGCATCATTTAGATAATATAATGGTTGTTTGGTTTTATCAGCTATAATATCTGTAAGGTGTTTACTGTTCCCAGTTCCTGAAAAATACAAAACCATAATTATTCCTTCTCTCTCATTGAATGTTCTATTTCTATAATATCCATCAGCTTTTCAATATCTAAAACCAGCTTTTTCATATAACTAAAAAGCTCCTTGTTATGGCTGACATCAATGTAATAGAAATTCATAGTTCCTTCATTTCTACACTTTACAATGCCTAAATCTTTCAATATCTTGATCTGGTGTGAAACAGCAGGTCTTGATAAATGTGTCTTGGTAGTAATTTCTCCCACACGCATACCTTCTTTACAACTTGTCTCCATTAGGACTATTAAAATCAACTGACGGGTTTCATCTCCAATGACATTCAACAAAGGCTGTGCCCTAGCAAAATCATGTTTAATCATGTCTATCTGTTTTCTCATACTATCACCCTTTTTGTTCTTTGGTTCGCTCATACGAACGATTGATTTGATTATACATCTCTTTTGCATAATTTCAATATTGAGAAAGCAAGACAAGACGAAAGATTTTTGAGACCATAGGTAAAAAAACAAAAACAACATTAATTTTGTTCATTTGGAACTTTCTTTTTCATAGGCTTACCCCCGGATGCTTATACTGCCCATGCTTTTGGGTTTTTGTACTATATTGAATTGCAAATTTCGGACAACGGTGCAGACAGCCCAAACACATGACACATTTATCCTGCACCCATACCGGTTTACCATCTCTCATTTCAATTGCACATACCGGACATTTCTGCTCACAAAGTCCACATCCGATGCAACTGTCTTCCACATGAAAATGCCTTGTTTTTCTGGCAATTTTGTCATATACCGTATAGGTCAATTTCGATGCAAAATAGCTTTTCTTTTTCTGCATAAAATTACCTTCTGCGTGACAGGAAATCTTTTCACTCATTTGCTCAATCTGAGCCACTTCGGCATCATTGATTGCCTTTACTTCATCTGCCTTACTTAAGTCAAACTCAGGTGTCCAGGTATCCGGCATACAAATACTGTAATACGCATTGAATTTCACATTGGAATCACCAAGTGCTTTCTCAGCAAATATATGACTTCCTCCCGGAGAAGTACCATAACTTGCTATAAAATAGGTATAGTGCTTTCCTTCACTCATCTTAAATTTTCTAAAATATTCCATAACAACTGTTGGCAGTCCCCAGAAATAGGTTGGAAGAACAAAACCAAGGTTTTCGCCCTCTGCAAGCTCAATCTGAAACAGGTTCTGTCTCATACAGTCTAAGATCGAAACCGTCCTGTCATTTGTTCTCTTGGCAAGTTCCTCTGCCACATATTTATTGTTTCCGGTTGCTGAAAAATACAAAATCATATATCCATGTCTCCTATTCTTTACATCTTGCTATACTCTGTGTCAGTTCTGTAATATGTTCCATGAGCGATGCCATAGTATTTACCATTTGTGCATCAGGATCCAGATAATAATATATAAACGTCTTTTCCTTATAATACTTTACAATACCTGAATCTTTCATAATCTGCATATGATGTGATACTGCCGGTCTGGATAAGTTTGTATGCTCTGTAATATCCGTAACCCGCATCCCCTTTTCTCCAGATTCCTTTAACATGACACATATAATATGCTGTCTTGTTTCATCTCCAATCGCTGTAAGTGCCTTTTGACAATATTGAAATTCTGCCAGTAGATTGTCTAATTTCATTCTATATCCATCCTTCATACCATGTTCCAACCTTTCTGTTTAAATATTTGAACACTTAAACATTGTATCACAATAAATCTACTCTGCAACATCTGTAAAGAAAGTCGAGATATAACCACGTCACAACATGACTCCCACCTCCTCGTATGAAAAAAGCCGCTAAGAGTGTTACCTCCTAACGGCTATGTAGTAATGTTTGTTATTAAGTTTCTAAGTATAAATACTTAAGAAAGGCTTCACAACCTTCCACAATATCGTTATATGTTTCATCAAAATTTCCGCTATACCATGGATCTGCAATATCTCTTTCCCTATCAGTAAATGAAAGTAATCTTCTCACTTTAACAGGGTCTTCTTTTCCTATAATTCGATATATATTCTTTATATTATAGGAATCCATTCCTAGTAAGTAATCATACTTATCATAATCTTCTTTTCTTAATTGAACTGCATATTTCCCTGATGTTGATATACCTTCTTTTTGTAATCTCTTTCTCGTACCTGGGTGTACTGGATTACCAATCTCTTCTGTACTTGTTGCACTGGATGCGATTATAAACTGGTCTTCTAGACCTTCTTTTTTTACCATATTTTTGAATACGAATTCTGACATTGGGGATCGGCAGATGTTGCCGTGGCAAATGAAAAGTACTTTAATCATTGTTATCAAACTCCTTAAAATGCCGAGAAATGCCCTGTTTTGCGAGGGTTTCTGGCTTTGTTGTAATTTCCCTTTTAGTCTGTCAACTAAGCAAATTATAGCATGATTTTGCAAGTTGTGACTACCCGTTAGTAGTAGAATTAGTAGTAAACGGGGATGGGTACTACTAAGAATTTTCTCGGTACATCATATTTATATTTTTAGAACCACATACCGGACATTTGTCTGGTTTCTTATTTATCGCCACATCATGGTCTTGCATAAGGCAATCATTACAACACTATCACGCAATAATTCTAATACGTGTTCACGTTCATTTGTAGGCCAATTCTCTGGTTTTTCCCCAACTACTTTTTCATATTCCATATTTAACCAGATATATCACATGACCTACCTATGTATAAACAATGCTCCTTATCTTCACAAACTGCAAACAATCCATATATCCCTCTAATTATATTTTGACTATCTTTGCATTGTACTGGAACTCCTATATCATTTTCCAGTGCAATCTTAACTTCAGTTTCTATACCTACTCGCTTTCTTTTTGTTCTTTCTACTTCTTTATCTTTTAGTGTTATCATGTCGCCTCCTTAAAGATGCGTTTTTGTACTTCTAAGTAGGAATGTAAATTATCAATCGAATTAATCGAGTGTTGTTTAAATTCCTCCAATTTGACATCATTCACTTTAGCCAATTTTCTCGTATAGTCATAAATCATATTTACAAGCTGTTTTAATTCACTTGTATATAGTTCAAAAGAAATATTTTCTTCTGCATCTGCTTCTTTTATTACCTCTAAGTCTGCTATCAACCTATTTATAGTTTTTTCATCAAGTTTACCCTTTCGTATCGCCTGTAAATATGCTTTAAATGACTTTTCAAATTTTATATCACATTCAGGAGAATTTTTTCTGTACTCATTCTCCTTCTTTCTCTTTACTGCATATGCTGTTAAAGCACCACCGGCTGCCACACCAACTCCGATACCTATAGTAGCTACAGGGTGTTGTTTTACAGCTTGAACTAATGCATTGCCAGCCTTCTTCCCTGCTGGCAATTCAACTTCCTTCAAATGTTTTACAATCGCTCCTGTCTTAGCATCTCTTACAAATCATCTAGAGGTATACCACCTATAGTCGTTAGCACAAATTGTTTCCATCTTTGCTCTATCGATTGCCCATCGTATATTTCTGCAGTAAATAATTCTTTTGCGGAAGAGAACTCACAACCATCTTTTATATCACAATACCCTGCCCAGTATGGTTTTTCGTATTGTGGCAAGTAACCGATATAATGTTCTTCCTTCTTTTCATCATTATTAAAGTAAAATGTAGTTTCATCTACACCTTCCCCTTTAATAAAAAGATCTAGAAGTTCTTGATATGTCATTTTCTCACCTCCACTTATCAGCCCTTTTTTATTTTACTAATTTTCCTCTTGTATTTCTTTATCAAACCTTCCATCTACTCGTTAAGACTCTTCATAATAACGAATATTTTAAAACAATTTTCCCCTCAATACCATCGAAAGAATTCCGCCATGTCGGTAATAGTCTATATCAACATTTGAATCAAAGCGTACTTTAGCCATGAATACCTTCTCGCTCTTATCTTCTAAGATTGCTCTTACACTAACATTCTCATGAGGTTTAATTGATTCATCAATTTTAATTTCGTATACCTCACTACCAGTCAGACCCAAACTATCCGCAGAATCTCCATCTAAGAATTCAAGTGGAAGAATTCCCATCATTACCAGGTTCGACCTGTGAATTCTCTCAAAACTTTCTGCAATAACAGCTTTCACACCTAACAGATAGGAACCCTTTGCAGCCCAGTCTCTGGAAGATCCCATTCCATAATCTTTTCCAGCCAGAATCACAAGCCCTGTATTGTCTTTTTGATATTTTTGAGAAGCATCATAAATTGACATAATTTCACCAGTTGGCCAGTAACAGGTGTATCCACCTTCTGTTCCTGGTGCGATTTGGTTTCTAATACGAATATTGGCAAAAGTTCCTCGCATCATAACTTCATGATTTCCTCGTCTGGAACCATAGGTATTGAAGTCAACAGGATCTTGCCCCTGACTTATGAGATATTTGCCTGCTGGAGTATTCTTGCCAATTGCACCTGCAGGAGAAATATGGTCTGTGGTAATGGAATCTCTAAACTTACCAAGTACTCGTAAATCTTTTAGTTCCTTGATTGTTCCAACCTCTTTTGATAGTCCCTCGAAGAATGGTGGATTTTGAATATATGTTGATTTTTCATCAAATTCATACAAAGTACCCTTCTTAGATTCAATGGCATTCCACATAGAGTTACCTTCATATACCTCTTCGTACTCTTTACGAAATACCTGTGGTTTCAATACTTTTCCAATAGTCTCATTGATTTCCTCGGCTGATGGCCAGATGTCTTTTAGATAGACTTTCTCCCCATTCTGGTTCTCCCCTAGGTAATCCTTATCGAAATCAATATCCACTGTTCCTGCTAATGCATAAGCTACTACTAATATAGGAGACGCTAGATAATTTGCCTTTACAAGTGGATGAATTCGCCCCTCAAAGTTTCGATTACCTGAAAGCACAGAGGTAACCAAAAGATCTTTTTCTATTATGGCCTCTTCTATTTCCTTCATTAACGGACCTGAGTTTCCTATACAAGTAGCACATCCATAACCTACTGTTTCAAAGCCAAGCTGGTCAAGATAGGTTTGCAGCCCTGCAATTTCAAGATATGTAGTAACTACCTTGGAGCCAGGTGCTAGAGAAGTTTTTACATGCGCAGGAACACTAAGCCCTTTTTCTAAAGCCTTTTTAGCCAGAAGTCCCGCACCTAACATAACATATGGGTTAGATGTATTGGTACAGGAGGTAATTGCTGCAATCGCTATGGAGCCTGTTTTTAATATGGTTTTTCTTCCATCATTAAGTGTAACTTCGATTTCCTTATTAAATTCCTCTTTTGTCAAACCATGTCCCTGATTACCCATTGGTGCAGTCACTGATTTTCTAAATTCCTCTTTCATATCTGTTAGAGGAATTAAATCCTGTGGTCTTTTTGGTCCCGAAAGACTTGGTACCATTGTAGATAAATCTACAGTCAAAATCTTTGAATACATAGGTCTCTTACTATCCTTAGTATAGAACATAAGATTTTTCTCCAAATAGGATTTCACTAATAATACTTGCTCTTCACTCCTACCTGTCAGTCTTAAGTAGTCTAAGGTAACCTCATCCACAGGGAAAAATCCGCAAGTAGCTCCATACTCTGGGGCCATATTTGCAATGGTCGCCCTATCTGCAAGAGAAAGACCTTCTATTCCCTTCCCAAAGTATTCTACGAACTTACCTACTACCCCTTCTTTTCTCAGAATATTAGTGATCTTTAACGCTAAGTCTGTGGAAGTAGTTCCTTTGGGTAGCTCACCCACTAGTTCTACACCAACAATACTAGGTACTGGGAAATAGGAAGGTTGTCCAAGCATTCCTGCTTCCGCCTCAATTCCTCCTACTCCCCAACCAAGGACACCGAGTCCATTGATCATGGTGGTATGAGAATCTGTTCCAACTAAGCTGTCAGGAAATAAATAAGTCTTATCTCCCTCCACTTTTTGTCTCACTACCTGAGCCAAATACTCTAAATTCACCTGATGAACAATTCCTGTCCCAGGTGGAACTACAGTGAAATTATCAAAGGTCTCCTGAGCCCATTTTAAGAACTCATATCTCTCTTCATTTCTCTTAAATTCCATATCCATGTTATTTTTTAAAGAATCACTAGTTCCATAGGTATCAACCTGTACAGAGTGATCTATGATAAGATCTACAGGAACCTCTGGATTGATTTTCTCTACACAGTCAGGTCCTCCGATTTCTTTCATTGCATGGCGCATTGCAGCCAGGTCAACGACTGCTGGAACTCCTGTGAAGTCCTGCAAAATAACTCTGGCTGGTTTAAATGGGACTTCTTCTCCTTCGAATTTACCACTAGCCCAGTCAGCTAGGATTTCTATATGCCTTTCTGTAATTGAATGGTCATCACACTGTCTCAGTGCAGACTCTAAAAGAACCCTAATAGAAAAAGGGAGATGTTCTATATCGTACCCCTTATCTTTTAGTGATTCTATACTATAATAGCTATATGTACGGTCATTTAATTCAAAAGTTCTTAAAGAATCTTCTTTTAGTCTAGTTTTCATAACATTCCTCCAATTTGAATGCATTTGTTATATGTATAAGGTTATAGTGTTAATGTTATCAAGGTCTGGGGAAATGTCAATAGAAACTTTATTCAAAAACTTCAGAATGATAACAAAGATCATCTCTTGTTATCATTCTGAAGTTAAAATACATTTCCTATATAAGTGCATAAGTGTTGTCTCTTAACTTACACATTTCTTCAATCCATTCTCGTCTTTGAATCACCTCTAGCCATTCTTCTAAAATTTCATCATAACCATAATATAATCCCGCTAAACCACCCGCAATAGCAGCAACTGTATCTGTGTCATGCCCTAGGTTCACTGCTTTTAATTCGCAATCCGTATACGTATCCGTATTTACAATGCACCATAAGGCTGCTTCCAAGGTATCAACCACATAGCCAGAACTTTTAATATCAGATTCCTCGGTATCGATAAATTCATTCAAATCCCTAATTCTTCTATACTGGTATAACTCAGCCAAATTAGAAACATCTTTTTCATAATAACCAAAGCCAGCATCAAGTCCTATCTGCAATCGTTCCATAAGAGTTCCTTGATTATCCAAAATGCTTTTAATCATAAAATAATATAATCCACAGGCAATTTTACTTCTTTGATGTGCATGAGTTAAAGCAGACACTGCATGTATTTTCTCTATAACCTCTACATCATTAAGATTATCTATTTTCTGTTTTTCATAAAAATACAAACACACTGGCATAATTCTCATAAGAGAACCATTTCCATTATCATTTTCATTTTTTCCACCGCAGGTTTGCACATCTTTCGTTGCAATATATCTTAATATAGCCTGGCAACAGGTATTACCAACATCAAAAGTCTCTCCAAATGGAGTATATCTTCCATCATTAAGCCAAAGTACAAATTTATTCATTATATCTGTTAGTTCAAAACCATTTTTCAAGCTATCTAGTGTTGCTAATGTCATGCTGCTGTCATCTGACCAGCTACCTTTTGGCAGATTAAAAGTTCCATAGCCTACCATATTCTCTACAGGACCTGTTGCAAGTTCTTCTCTCTCCGAAAATTCTACCGGAACACCCAAAGCATCACCAACTACTACGCCCATAATACAATCTAACCATATATTTCTCTTGTTCATATCATTCACTCCAATCTGATAAACTATGCCTGATGTCTCATACAATAATCTGCCTCAATACCTGCTTTCCAGTCATCACCAAGAGCTTCATCCATTTCACATGCTTCACACATTCTAACACGGCTAACCGCCTCATTCAGTGTCTTATAGCTCACTTGTGTACCTTTGCTGTCACATTCATAATTCACTGCGCGATTTGCATTAATCCCAAATCTTGCAGCCACCTCGATCGCATCTATATTAGCTCCAAGAAATAAAAATTCCCAGCCATATCTTTTCTTCTGTCTTTCCACCATTTTCTTAACCCTATCATAGGTATATCTGTAACTTGAATTTTCCATACCATCTGTGGTTATGATAAACAAGGTCTTTTCCGGTCTATCCTCTTCTCTTGCATATTTATGCAGATTTCCAATATGATGAATCGCTCCACCAACTGCATCCAAAAGGGCAGTACAACCTCTCACATAATATTCTTTCTCTGTAATCTGTTTGAGCCTATCCAAATCCATTCTATCTAGGAGAACCTCCTGCATTTCATCAAAGAGAACTGTTGAAACAATTGCCCGTCCTTCCTCTTTCTTTTGCTTGTCTAAAAGAGAATTGTATCCTCCAATCGTATCTGCTTCTAATCCGCTCATTGAACCACTTCTATCTAAAATAAACACGATTTCTGTTAAATTCTTTCTCATAATATATGACCTCCATTTATATTTATTTTCTTGCTACTAAGAAAACTATACAACATATCAGGTCAAAAAAAGTCGCCTCACAGGCGACTTTTTCTTAATCTACTCACAGCTAAAATATTTTTCCTCCCCAAAATCGTAAAGAATACAATCAATCTTATACATATCATATATTTCTTGTTCAAAAACATACTGCATAATCAGATCAAACCTACTGCTTGGTGACAGTGCAAATCCTGCACTCGCAAGTAAATCTTTCGTCTCTTCCAAAGTCAATCTTAAGGATAAAGCAAATGCAAATACTGTATGCTTACTTGGCTGATAATTCACATTATTTCTTATCTTGTAAAAGAATTTTTTGTCCTTGCATGCACCTTTATACACCTCAACCTCATCTCTTCCACGTTCATCAATCAATCGGAATAGCTGCTGTTGAAAGGTTTCTCCGACATTCTTAACGATATCTTCTAAATCTAGGTCTTTTCTCCTTACCATTTCAGATAAATCTTCGTCATTAAGATCCATAGATATTCTTTCACATTCACAGCTAAATCCGTATTCCATCTTATGTTTTTCTACCACATAATTTTCATCAATGAAAGCTTCAATATCTTCAAATATCTGTCCTGACAATCTGACTGCTTCTTTATCAAAAACAACCAAATATATCATCATATCTTCTTTCATCAAGAAATTATGAATTACACTAAGAGCAATTTCCATTCCTTCCGCTTTTGGATATCCATAGCTTCCTGTCGCTATAAGTGGGAAAGCAATACTTTTACAATCATTTTCAAGTGCAAGTTGCAAACTTTTCTCATAACATGAACGAAGCTTCTCTTCTTCTCCATTATTTCCATCTTCATAAAAAGGACTTACTGCGTGAATTATATATTTAGCCACAAGATTGAATCCTGGTGTAATAGCCACTTCACCTTCATTAAGAAAACCTATTTTTCTTCTCGCATTCAATAATTCCTCAGCTCCAGCCACTGCATATACCGCAGTATCTGTACCACTAGAATAAATAGGTTCCTCATTGGCTGTATTTACGATTGCATCAACCTGCATCTTTGTTATGTCATTTCTAACTATTCTAAATGGCATCTAATCAACTCCTCTATCACCAGAAATGATGTAGCTTCAATTTTTACTTATATTAATTTCTTTAATTGTTCTACCTCATCTTCCGTCAATGTAACACCTTTCCCCATCTTTTCATGTTCTGGGGCCCAATCTCTTATATCATACTTTGGTACTGCTCCATTCCAACTGATTAGATTAATTTCTTTACGCCATCCTTTGGCATTCTCTGATAGAACTCCTATTTCTTTTATAATATCATATTTTATATCTGCCATCTCTTTTTCTCCCTTTAATTCTAATTTTATATTAACTTATTACTACTCATTAAGTCCCCCGACTTTATTACAATATTAACTACTCACTGTGCCTTTTCAGGTGGTCAATTCTTAAGCCATTTGAACTTTAAGTGCATCTTCCTGTCTTCTTAAAACTTCTGGATCTGCCTTCGTCAAAGTCAGTGTATCATAGAATATTTACATATACAATCATAACATTTCTTCCCTGATGGATACTCCAGAAAAAAGAAGAAGGCTATTTCTAACCTTCTTCTCTTATACTTGTGAATATACGATATGCGTTATTCTTCTTTCGTACTAATTGCTATTAGTCCAGACTCAGCAGCTAATACTTTCATTTGTTCTACAGCACCTCGAATCTCACTACTTATTGCATATTCAGGAAGTACTAAAATATCCACTAAGCCTTTTACAAGGTCTGTATCAGAAACAAGAGATACATCCACTATTTTCTTTTTCGAATCATTCCCTTTGCTTTCAATTGGTATGAATGTTTTGAATAACTTTTTCTTTACCAATAAGTTCTGAAAATATTGCTCTTCCAAAACTAGCTGCGATAATAGCCTGACGCTACGCCCCAAAATAGGAAGTTCCTCCATACTATATAATGTAAAGGAAATAGTTCTTTCTGATATATTAACTGTTGATAAATCAACAACCTTTGCATTATAGACACTACTCTCCGATTTTTCAGAAAACTCTTCAATTTTTTCTTTAATAAATTCTTTTACATCTTTTGATCCTGCTTCCTCCGATAAACTATCAGTCTCAAAATTCACTCGACTAGATGATACAGGCATTAATCCAATTTTATAGGAAAATGAATATTTCTCAAAACCACTATTACTCATATGACTCCTTTCTCAACTATATATATAAGCATGAGCTGATACATTTTACAGCCATAAACTTAGTCACTAAAGCAGAGATATTTCCTGCCATACGTTGTCTTGTTATGTAAACATGCATATTACTTGTTGTAACTGTTGGTAGTATTGTCATCGCAAAATCAATTACATCCTTAGTTGGTGCACCATTATGAGTGTTAAGATAACTTAAAATTTCAGTTCTGATTAAACTGTTGATTCTTTTTTTCATAATATCCTCCCTTTCCTTTGTTAGATTGTTAGATTTATATATTTCTTTCTTACATTTTTATATTACACCCATACTTTAAGTTTGTCTATTACTTTTTTTATTATCTCACAATCTTTTGATTTA
>NZ_CBDLAM010000115.1:0-12726 GCF_965301125.1 Anaerosporobacter sp.
ATAACCAATATTCTTTTTTATTTACCTATTGACTTTTGATAGTTGGTCTTTCATATCCTAATTAGTATTCTAAAATTCATATAAACAAGGAACACCACTTGCGGCTCCTACCAATCCTACCTCTTACAAATACAAATACAAATAAAAATAAAAATAAGCTGCTACAAAACCAATTAATTACATTGGTTTTGTAGCAGCCCACTTATTATTTAATCCCATTCCAATATATATTCTCATTTACATATGAAATATCTGAAAGTATTATATCTTTTGGCGCACACTCTCTTATCTTTGCTTTATAAAAGTCCCTTGTTCTAATTCATTAAAAGTAGTCTTTAATTCCACTTCGGTATTCATAACAACAGGACCACCCCAAGCTATCGGCTCATTAAGTGGTTTACCAGAGAAAAAGATTATTCTTGAATCCGTGTCTTTCGGGGCGGTTATCATTATACTTTCCCCTCTATCAAACAAGACTGCTGTCTTATTCAATATTTGTCTTCCTTCAATGATAGCATCTCCGTCAATCAAAAAAACAAATGCAGTTTCCTCTGGATTTACTGGTATATCGATTTCCCCACCTTTAATAAGTGTTATATCATATATGGAAGGTGCAATATGTCGAGGAATTACCCCCTGTGCATCCTCAAACTTTCCTGATATTACTCGAACTTCTGCTCCTTCTAGACACTCTATTGGAATCTGTTCTTTCCCTATACTTAAATAGCTTGGTTCAACCATCTTTTCCTCACGAGGAAGATTTAGCCACAGCTGAAAACCTAGCATTCTTTCCGATTTTTGTGGCATTTCTTGATGCAATATACCACTTCCGGCCGTCATCCACTGAACTTCACCTGAACGAATACTTCCTTTGTTTCCTAAGCTATCCTCATGTACTATTTCACCTGAAATCAAATATGTAATTGTCTCAATTCCTCGATGTGGATGCATAGGAAATCCAGCAGTATAGTCCGAGGGATTCGTTGAATCAAATGAATCAAGCATAAGAAATGGATCAAAATCCTTAGTATCTCTATTCCCAAGTACTCTTACTAGAAGGACACCTGTTTCATCTATTGCCTTTTTGTCCCTTATTTCTTTAATTATTCTACATTTTTTAATATCAATCAAATCCTTTCTTTTACTCAAACAAATAACTTGTCATAGAAAGAGAACCCATTACGCATGCTTTGTTAAACACCGTGATCTCATCTTCTTCATCAGTTGCTCCTAAAACATACAACAAAGGCGCATAATGATCCATCGTTGTAAAAGCCATGTTAGCGGATTTACCTGCTTTCTCGTAATCTATAACATTTTCATAATTGCGTTTTAATATATTCTCACATATATAATTATCAAATTCTTCTGCCCAAGAGTGTCCACCATTTTCCATATTCCAGTCAATTCTCGATAAATTATGAACCACATTTCCGCTTCCTAATATTAGCACACCTTGTTCACGAAGTTTATAAAGCTTTTGTCCTATCTCATAATGTTGTTTTGCAGATGCGTTTCGATCTACACTAAGTTGAAAAACTGGAATATCCGCATCAGGATAAATCCTACTAAGAACAGACCATGTTCCATGATCATAGCCCCAAGAATTATCTTCTATTACCTCTTGGTCTATCAATGTTTTTACTTCTTTTGCATAAATTGGTGAACCTTTTGGATTAAAATCTACTCTATAAAGTTCTTCTGGGAATCCATACATATCGTATATTGTTCTTGAAGTCTCTGTTGTCATAATCCTAGTCCCTTCCGTAAACCAATGCGCAGACACTGCTAGAACTGCTTTTGGTTTAGGAATTCTATTCTTTAGTTTTTCCCATTCTTTCACGTATTGGTTATCTTCTATTGCATTCATTGGAGAACCATGTCCAACAAATAATACAGGCATTTTCATGTTATTACTTTCCTTTCTTTCTCCAATTTGATTATATACCTCATTAATTTAGTTAATGAGGTATATAATCAAATAAATAATCAAAAAGACAATCTTCAAATGGTTTGTGTGAGGCGGACGGATATCTACTTTCAGCAATATCCGTGTAAAAACCATGAAGATTGTCTTTACTATTGTATTTATGTACTATTCTTTTTAGAATTTTTCTACCCAAGCTGTAAAAGCATTTACATAAGACTTCAAGAAGTTTTTAGTATCTTCATTAACAAGATTGCCTTTTTCATCTAGCAGTCCCATAACATTTCCTATATATGCTTCTGGCTGTTGCAATGGATATACATCTAAACAAGTAAGAGTTTGTCTTAAGTGATGATTTGCTCCAAATGCTCCACTAGCTCCCATAGATACACTTACGATTCCTGCTGGCTTATGTGCCCAGACATTTTGCCCGTATGGTCTAGAAGCCACATCTAAAACATTCTTTAAAACTGCAGGTACAGATCGATTATATTCTGGTGTAAAGAAAAGATATGCATCAGATGATTTTACCTCTTCTCTTAAACGTATCCAAGATTCAGGTGGATTCTCTTCTAAATCTTGATTGAACATATCTACATTGCTAATATCAATGAATTTCACTTCATATTCTCCCGGCAACAATGAAGCTATATAATTTGCTATCGATTTGTTATAAGATGCTTTTCTTAAACTTCCTACTACTATTCCAATTGTTTTTTTACTCATAATTTTCTCCTCCTTATGATTCTATCGTGCGGTTAATCCGCTTATCTAAATTGTCAGTTTCTTATATATAATTTCCTCATTACACCCACCTATTGGTCCTAATCCATTTAAGATATCGGCTAGGTGTAAGGATTTTAGCTCATTTTGAAGTTCTGACTGAACTTTCCCGTTAATATTTTCTAATACAAATCCAATTTTAGCCCCTACAGGACAGGTAGTATTGGTATCTGAATGGATTGCAAATAAATCCTGTCTGCTCTCAACAGCTTTGAAAATCTCTAAAAGAGTGATCTCTTCTGGTTTTTTCAAAAGTCCAGTTACACCTACTTTAGTTTGTGTTTGAATTATTCCAGCCTTCTTTAAACCACTCATTAACCGTCTAACCAGTGCTGGATTTGTATTTACACTTCCTGCAATATAGTCGGATGTAATACTTTCTTCTTTTTTTGAAGCTATAAGACTTAAAATATGAATGCTTACAGCAAACTTTGTTGAGTATATAATGCTCACCTCCTATATTTGTTACCATTATAGTTACAAATACGATATTTGTCAATAGTCAAATTAAATTTAATTCAATCAAATTTGATTTGACCAGTTTGTTTTTCAGCACACAAATGCAAATATATTTTGTATTTGATGTTTCAAACTCTTTATGATATTATATATAGTTAGTACAGACTAACTATATGCAATATCTATGATTTGGATACCAAAATGTTTTAGAAAAATTTAACAATATATGCACAAGAATATTTATTCATCTGAACAAGAAAATGACCTTTGACATTCGAATCTATCAATATAAAAGATTTAGGAGGAGTACTTGTGGAAAATTCATTCAACATACAAAAGGATCTAGCCATAGAATATGCGTGTAACTCCATAAACATAACAAATGTAAGCAAATTTTGTAAATTAACTAATGAAAACAATATGCACTATTTAACTACAAAAGGAGCATTCATCTTCCCTCTCAGTGGGGAAGGACTTATCCACTTTGGCGATCATACCTTTGTTGCTAATCGCGGAAAGATGATTCATGGCTGTCCTGGAGAACAGTTACAATTTGAAGTTTTAGGAGATAAACCATTTCACCATATAAACTTATATTATGATACGAATAGTAAAATCCTATTTGATATTGAATTAGATGATGCAGAGAAGATAATCGACATCTTAGAAACTGTATTTAAACTAAGTCATAAGAAAACACTCAAGTCGACTTATCAAGCCGAACAGTTGTTAGATCAAGCATTTGAAACTATCTTTGCAGAGTATTTAGACAGTAGTGTGAAAACCAACCAACAATTAATAAAAGAGGTCGTTGCTTATATACACAGCACTTATCAAAAGAATATTACGCTAAAAACTCTAGCAGAATATTCTGGTAAAAAGCCAGAACAACTTAGCTATTTATTCAATCTATATATGGGAATTAGACCAATCAATTACCTTATAAAATACCGATTAGAGCAAGCGATTAGTCTCTTGAAGGAAGGGGATTATACCGTTCAAGAAGTTGCAGCATTAGTTGGTTATTCAGACCCCTTATATTTTAGTCGAATTTTCAAAAAGCACGTTGGTTATTCTCCAAGTCAAGTGAAAAACAACGTAACTAATAAAACTGAATAAACAATTTACTATAGAAAAACCTTTGAAAACGACTTACACAGCCACTTTCAAAGGCTTTTGCTATTCTAGTAATTTAGCTATAATATAATTTAGCTATAATTAAATCAGTATAACTTAGTTGCTTTTAAGATTGTTATTTAACCAAAGCATTGCATTCTGATATCGTTGGTACGCATTATCATGATGTCCACCTTTATCCCATGAGATCGTAACCCTCTGAGTGCTAACCTTAGAAACTAAGATATCGTAGATTTTCGATGTACACGCAACGGCATCCTTTTTGATATCCTTATGACCTACACCCTCACTATCGCCACTTGACATATAGAATCTAGCTTCTTTATTAAGGATAGGCTCCTTTACAGCATACGGAACGAATTCTGGATACCAGAAAGAACCCGACATACTAGCAAAACAACCAAAACAATCGGTTTGAAAAGCAGCATAAATAGAGTTTAGACCACCTAGAGAATAGCCAATAACTCCTGTGGATTCTGGCGAAGATAAGGTCCTGTACTTTTGATCCACTTCCTCTTTTATCTTGGTTTCAATCAATTGTATATATTCCCGACCATTTCCACCAAATCCAGGGAGCCTTTTATGAAGAGGCTCACTTGGCCAAGGTGTTAATTCATCTAGACGCTTTTCTGAGATAACCCCAATGATAATAAAAGATATATCAGAAAGGAAATCAGCCTCTTTTAATAATGAGTATGTGGGATCATCACCATGTAAATATACTACAGGATAGGATTTTTCTTCATTTTCATAGTTGTTTGGCAAAAAGACAAAGCATTCTCTTCCTGCAATTGTAGTATCTTCAAAATTATAATTCAAAACAGTCTCCTTATATTAGTAAATAAAATCATATAATGTTTCTAAAGTAACAAAAATTCTCACACCATAATCCATAACCTCGTCATAGCCAAGTTTAATTATTTTTTCATTTTCAATGGCAGGTACAGACTTGATTGTTTCATCATTTAAAAGACTTTCAACAGCTGTTTTGTCAGTTTCAGCATTACGATCAGATTTAATATAAACAATTACGTCGGGATTTAGTGACACTAGGTTCTCACTAGTTAAAGAACTTGTACCTGTTTCTAATACGTTTTCTGCATTTATAGTTTTTAACATTTCTCTTTGAAGAGTTGAATTGGCACCAAAGGTATTAAATGTACCATCTACATATGTTACCATGAATAATACTTTAACAGGTTCTGTTTCAGATATGCCAGAAACTTTTTCTCTTATTGCATCTAAACGTGTTTGTAGAGAATCAGCATATGTATTTGCCTTTTCATTTAGGTTAAATATTTTACCTATATTGCGAACGTCTAAAATAACATTATCAAGAGATTGTTCAATAACAAAGTTACTAGCAAGTTGAGTGTATACATTGACATTCATATCATTTAAGTCATCTATTTTTCCCATAGACTCATCATTAAATGGCATTGTACGTCCAAATATAAAGTCTGGTTCTGCACCAATAATAACTTCTTTAGACATAGTCATTTTATCACCTAATACGGTAAGTTTTTCATAAGCTGATGCCCATTTTTCATCAGGTGCATTATCAGGCTTCATAATACCAATGATTTTATCTTCAAGACCAAGTTCTAATAGCAAGTCAGTAGAAGAAGGATTATTTGTTATTACTTTAGAAGGAGCTTCTGTAAATGTCTGAGTATACTTCTCTCCATCTGGTCCATAAGCATCTATCGTCAATGGGTATACTGTTTCACTAGATTCTGTAGTTTCTTCAGTTTCGCTAGTATCCCCTGTGTTTGCAGCTTCATCTGTGTTTTGTTCTGTAACTGTATTGCTAGATGTATTTTTTGATGAATCAGTATTTGATGTTTTGGCACATCCTGTTGCTAATATTGCAACTAGCAAAGCTGAAGCAGTAATTTTGTAAATATTTTTTTTCATAATAATCTCCTTTTGTCTATAAATAGACGTCACATATTGTTTTTATTTGATTACGACGAAATCTTAGGTGGATAATAACTAATTAATACTCCGTCGGTATTTGGTGATTTGATAATTTCACAGTCAATTTCGTAAACCCTTTTGATTGTTTCTTTCGTCAGTACATCATCTGGTTTGCCTTGTGAATCTATCTCACCATCTTTTAATAAATATAAGTAATCACAGAATTGAGAAGCTAAAGTTAGATCATGCAATGCCGCTAGTACATTAATCCCCAATTTCTTTACTATAGATAGAATCTGCAATTGGTATCTTACATCAAGATGATTGGTGGGTTCATCTAAAATTAACAACTTAGGTTCTTGTGCAATGGCTCTCGCTAACATGATACGCTGCTTTTCACCACCAGAAAGAGAGGCATAACTTCGGTCCCCATACTGCTTCATACCTACTTGTTCAAGTGCTGACTCTACAATTTCATAATCCTTAGAACTTTCTGACTGTAACATATTTAGATGAGGGGTTCGCCCCATAATTACAATCTCTCTTACGGTAAAGTCAAAATTCAAATTATTAAATTGCGCAACTACTGCCATTTCCTTTGCTAATTTCTTGTTCGATAACTGCGTGGAATCTTTTCCATCAATTAAAATAATTCCTCCACTTGGTTTTAAAACTCTATATATAGAACGCAATAGTGTGGATTTCCCACTTCCATTTGGACCAAGTAGAGCAACAAAAGAATTGTTACTTGTCATTAAAGAAACCTTTTTTACTATTTCTTTTTCCCCAAGGTTTACACTTAGATCGTTTACTGTTAAGTCCATAATAGCCTCCATTCTGCTAAAACAGTGTGAAAAATCTTATTTTTTCACACTAGCCTCTTCTAATTGCTTGACCCAAAGCCATAACCTCTCCTTACGAGGATGTATACAAAGAATGGCGCTCCCACCAAAGCAGTTATAATTCCTATAGGCATCTCTGCATTCGGTATAAGAATTCTAGCAATGGCATCCGCCCACATTAAGAATATGGAACCTGCCATTAAGGAAATTGGTATTAATCTTCTATGATCTGCACCAACAAGTGAACGAACGATATGAGGAATAATTAATCCAACAAACCCAATAATTCCACATGTTGCAACCAGTATCCCAGTAAGTAATGAGACAACAACCATATATACTCTTCTGTATAGACTTAAATTAATCCCTAATGTTATAGCTGCTTCATCTCCAGCTAACATGGTATTAAGGATACGATACTGTGTAATGAAAAAGATACTACATAAAACAACAGCAATGATTGGGAGCCAGATATTATCCCATTTTGCACGTGTTAATGAACCCATTGTCCAGAACTTAATGGACATTGTACCTTCTGAATCCCCAGCCAAAGAAATGATGAAATTGGAAATCGCACTAAATAATGCATTTACAACCATTCCTGATAATACTAGCTTCACAGACGTCATACGATTTCCGTAAGAAGCAAGTGATAATACCGCTATCGTTGCTGCAATTGAACCCACAAATGCTCCAAAAGCAGTACCTACTCCCCATCCAATAAATATGGAAAATGTAGCTCCAATAGATGCACCCGAGGAAATACCTAATATATAAGGCTCCGCCATAGGATTTTGTACCGTAGCTTGCATGACTCCGCCACAAAGTGCGAGACCAGCACCAACGAATAAAGAGAGCACTACTCTCGGAAAACGAATTTTCCATATGATGTTCATTTCTGCATCTGTTGGGAGAACCCCTGCACTTGATGAAATTCCGAATAATTTATCTAAGATTATATGATATGTACTACTTGGTGATATCTTCATCGCGCCTAAACACAAAGTAAACAAAAACGATACAACTAAGATAATAAGTAAACTTATAATAACCACTCGAAAACGTCTTGCAGAAACTTTTGATTTATCTGCCATATTAACACTATGCTCCTTTCAAAGTTGAAAATTTACTTTTCACCCTCTTCTCCTAAGGTAAGTTTCTTGGTTAGACAAAACTAACTAGAATAGATAATACATACATTTTAACCATAATGGAATGGACAAATCTTAAAAATATGGACAATTATTAAAAACAGATTAAACAAAAATGCCTACCATTCTTTCTATTGATTGGCAGACATTCTTTCTTAACCCTTGATTTATCTAACAAAAAAGGAGCCTTTGCTCCAAGATTATTCATCTATGGATCAAAGACTCCTCATTAGTTTTGAGAATTATTCTCTTACTACGTTAGTAGCTTGCATACCACGATCGCCACGTGTTAAGTCAAAGCTAACTTTTTGTCCTTCAGATAATGATTTGAAACCATCTGAAGCAATTCCTGAGAAATGTACGAATACATCTTCTCCGTTGCTTTCGTTAGTGATAAATCCAAATCCTTTTTGTTCGTTAAACCATTTTACTGTACCTTTATTCATGAAAGATACCTCCTAAATTATATTATTTTACTTTAAATGTTGAGGATACTTACATGATTACTCAGTAAAGGATACTAATAAAAAAATCACATACTTTTGTAAACCATTAAGTGAAATAATGACCTACAAAAATATGTGAAATCAATAAAACATTTAAAATACTATATCCTACTTTAACATACAAAAAACAGAATGTCAAGTATCTTTTCAAATTAATTTTTAAATCAATCTTTTCATTAATTGTTTGTCTTTCTCTTTTGTTCTTATAAATAAATCCTTTGTACCTCTTATGCCCTATTTATGCAATTAACTTCTTAAGTATCTCCACACTAACCTTTCCTGCATCTTCTAAATCTAACTTTCTAAGAAACTTATTCACAGCATTCGTCGTGTTATCTCCCCACTGCCCATCTACCATAAGCCCCGCATTGTTTTTCTCATTTAGTTCTTTCTGAATTACTTTAGTAATATACACATTCGTATTGGCTGAACTGTATGTTTTTGAAAAAGCACTAACTCTTTTAATCTGGAAATGTGGGCTATCAGGGCTAGTTGTCCAGTTTGCCCCTGCTTCAAATCCATATTTTGTCATGATTTGAATAATCTTTTTTGTTTCGCTATCCTTTGCATTCCATATTGCAGTCATCCTACCATTGATATTTCGCTGTGGAACTAGATCCACTGCGTTACGTTTTGTATGAATACTGATTTGTGTCCATGTTACCTTATTACCAGGGAGAGTTCTTCCCTGACTATATAGATGATTCTGTCTCTCTTGGCTACGATACGTCTCTACTACTAAGGGATTGATACCTACCGCTTTAATTTCTTCAAGTGCCTTGTTTAAAAGTATCTGGCACAAAGGATTCAGTTCTTTAATATCTCTGCATACATCTGTATTACTCATTCTATTTTTCACACTTTCTTCTGTTTTTGTAGTATATTTATAGCATATGTAATTGCTTTAAATCTGTGCTTTAAGCTCAAGTTTAATATGGAAAGTGTGATATTGATGTTGTAATTTCATAAATCGCTACCATAAAAATTAAGGGGTACTCGGTGCTAGAGTCCCCCTTAATTCTATCAGCTTTTTTTATTAGGATTATGTGGAAACCAACCTTTTTTAACTCGTTCTTCCTGCTCAAAAAGTTCAAGTATACTCCATAATGAAGAAAAGCCAGTAATACTAATAATAGCAGAAATTGTTGTATTGTTAATGTATATAGATAATGCTATCAGCAATAATCCAATAACCAAAAAGATCGGCCAAACCTTTTTCCCTATATAATATTCAGTTTTAATTACAATTGGATGAAATACTCCTATTATTATAAAAGCAATTACTCCTATTATCAAACCCTGAAAATTCATATCGATTTCCTCCGTAAGAAAATATATTTCAGATAGATGTAAAGCATAGAGGGCAGATTGACTACCCTCTATGCTTTGTTAACATTATATATAATTTTAATTATGTAAGGTCAAAACGATCTGCATTCATCACCTTATTCCATGCAGATACAAAATCTTGTATAAATTTTTCTTGTGCATCATCGCTTGCATAAACTTCTGCGATGGCACGTAGCTCGGAATTAGATCCAAAGATTAGGTCAACTCGTGTTCCAGTCCATTTCAATTCACCTGTTGCACGGTCACGACCTTCGAATACATTTTCATCTTCAGAGGTTTTTTTCCAAACTGTTCCCATGTCTAGCAGATTTACAAAAAAGTCATTTGTAAGTGCTTCCGGTCTTTGAGTGAATACACCATGCTTAGCTTGACCATAATTCGTATTTAAGACACGCATACCACCAGCCAAAACAGTCATAACTGGAGCAGTCGACGTTAGAAAATGTGCACGATCAACCAAAAGTTCTTCTGCTGATACGGCGACTTTTTCTTTAAGGTAATTACGGAATCCATCTGCTTTTGGCTCCAGTAATGAGAATGACTTCTCATCAGTCTGTTCCTTAGTCGCATCGGTACGGCCTGGGTTAAATGGTACAGACACATCATAACCAGCATTCTTTGCCGCCTGTTCTACACCTACACATCCGCCCAAAACAATCAAATCGGCAAGAGAAACTTTCTTATTCCCTGATTGTTCATTATTAAACTCAGCTTGGATTTTTTCAAAGACTTGAAGTACGGTATTCAACTGCTCTGGTTGATTAACTTCCCAATCTTTTTGAGGCGCTAGACGAATACGTGCACCGTTTGCTCCACCGCGTTTATCAGAACCACGGAAAGTAGATGCAGATGCCCAAGCTGTTGATACAAGCTGAGAAACAGTTAAACCTGATGCTAATATTTTGCTCTTAAGATCAGCAATATCCTTCTCATCTATTAATTCATAATCAACTGCTGGTATTGGATCCTGCCAAATCAATTCCTCTGCTGGAACCTCTGGTCCAAGATATCGTGAACGTGGACCCAAATCACGGTGTGTCAGTTTGAACCATGCGCGTGCGAAAGCATCTCTAAATTCTTCAGGATTTTGTTGATAACGTCGTGCTATTGGTTCAAAGATTGGATCATAACGTAAGGAAAGATCTGCAGTAGTCATCATAGGTCTAACCTTCTTAGTTGGATCGTGTGCATCAACAACCATATCTTCAGGTTCTACGTCTTTGGCTAACCACTGATAAGCACCAGCAGGACTCTTAACTAACTCCCATTCATATTTAAACAGCGTGTTCAAATAGCCCATATCCCATGTTGTTGGGTTTGCCTTCCAAGCACCTTCAATACCGCCTCCTATGGTATCTCCACCTTTACCACTTCTAAAACTGCTCTTCCAACCAAGTCCTTGCTCCTCAATAGGTGCAGCTTCTGGTTCAGGACCCACATGTGTAGCTGGACCAGCACCATGGCATTTTCCAAAGGTGTGACCTCCTGCAATAAGCGCAACAGTTTCTTCATCATTCATAGCCATACGTGCAAATGTTTCACGTACATCAATTCCAGATCCTACTGGATCAGGCTTACCATTCGGACCTTCTGGATTTACGTAAATCAAGCCCATTTGTACAGCGGCGAGTGGATTTTCTAAATCCCTCTCACCTGAGTAACGCTTGTCACCAAGCCACTCTTTTTCAGATCCCCAGTATACGTCCTCTTGTGGCTCCCAAACGTCTTCACGACCACCTGCAAAGCCAAACGTTTTTACTCCCATTGATTCCAACGCACAGTTACCTGTCAAAATCATAAGATCTGCCCAAGAGATTTTATTACCGTATTTCTTCTTAATTGGCCAAATCAAGCGGCGCGCTTTGTCAAGATTAACATTATCTGGCCAACTGTTAAGTGGCGCAAAACGTTGTGTTCCATCAGAGGCACCTCCACGTCCATCACTTACTCTATAAGTTCCAGCGCTATGCCATGCCATTCTGATAAAAAGAGGTCCATAATGTCCATAATCTGCTGGCCACCAATCTTGAGAGTCCGTCATCAACGCATATAAGTCTTTCTTAACTTCTTCAAGATCGAGCTTCTTAAATTCTTCAGCATAATTAAAATCTTCACCCATCGGATTGCTCAAGTTTGAATTCTGACGAAGTATTTTCAGATTCAGTTGGTTAGGCCACCAATCTTTGTTTGTGGTACCTTTACTAGGTATTGATTTTCTTGTTTTACCTGTTACAGGGCATGTCATTTCTTCCATAATTTTTCTCTCCTTCAATTATTTATTTATATTGAAAAAGTATCTTAGATAGATACCTTTCAAATATACATTTATGAAGTTTAATCTGATATTATAAATCTGCTTCTTATAATATTTTCGGTGTGCTATAAATCTTTGTTTTCAAAAGTGGCGAAATTTGTTAAAACTTTAACTATAGTATAAAAGATGAATTTTTAGTTTATATATGCTCATTTTATTCAAGTCGAAAAGATATAGCTAATATAAGTATATGATATACAAAAATTCAATTTTTTTCAACATTTTTCGATAAATAATTATAAACTTATGTTTAAATTACTTGCTACTAGTCCCTAATTTATCTTCATCCTTATTTTCTTTACCTATACAGAGACACATCTAATGTTTTGCGAATTTA
>NZ_CBDLAM010000116.1:0-12686 GCF_965301125.1 Anaerosporobacter sp.
TTCGAGTTCTCGGGATTATTTTTTGCTTTTTAACCGGTGTATGAATGTTTTTAATTTATTTGTTTTACGTTTATTCATTTTACGTTAATTTACTATTTTAATTAGTTATTCAAGGCATCTACACAATACGTTAATAGTTTACAATATATGTATTGCGCAGTATAATAAATGGTAATTGGTGGAAGGTTAGGTGATGCATATATGTATTGTTCTGTATATTATTAAAAGGTAATTGATAAATAGAAGGAGATGCTATAGATGCCCAGTTTTTTTAAGAGAAAATATTTAATTCTTCTTATGGCTATTATGGTTTTAAGCGGTTGTTCAACAAAGCAAGAGTTTACCGATGATAATACAGACCAGAATACTATGAGTAATGAAACCATACAGGAATCAAAAATTAAGGATGCAATCACCTTAATTGAGGACAAAAAATATCCCCAGGCAATTGGAGTATTGTCTGATATAAGTGATAATGAAAAGGCTGATGATTTATTAGAACAATTACGCTACATTATCAATGGTAAATATATAGCGAATATTGTTGATGGAATTGCTGCAATTAATAATAATAGAGAAGTTGAAATCATTGTGGATGATTCCATAAAAAAATATTACCAATATGATAAAGTGTCAAACTGGTCTAATATAAAAAGTCTTTCCTTTGCTTTGGGTCAGATTGATGCATTGGATGAAGAGGGACTTATTCATTCCAGTCCATCTACGGATAAGAACTATAACTATATGGCAGAACAATTAAGCTCTTATAAAGATATAATTGCAATGGACACAGAATATGATAATTATACTTTATTATCTAAGACGGGGAGTATAATTGCATATTCGGCAAAGTACAATGAAGAACTGGAGAAATATAAAGATTATATATCTACTTGGAGTGGCATTGTAGATGTTGTGACAGCGCAAAGTAAAATTGCAGCGTTAAAGAAAGATGGTACAGTTTATGTTGCTAATTTTAATAAGTATGCACGTGAAAAATCTGCAGCCGCCAGTTTATATGATGATGTAGCTGACTGGACGGATATTGTAGCAATATCTGTAGGCTCTGTAGGACCTATTGTAGGATTGAAATCTGATGGAACTGTGGTTGTATCCAAAAACTCGTTATATTATAAAACTTATTATGATGTATCCGATTGGAAAGATATCATTGCTATTTCAAATGGTAACAGTTGTCTGTTAGGATTAAAACGTGATGGAACCGTAGTAGCCACAGGTGATAATGAAAACAAACAATTAGATGTTTCTGGTTGGACCGATATTGTAGCAATTGCTACTGGGGATTGGATTTCCATTGGATTAAAATCGGATGGTTCTCTAGTTGTTGCCGGAACAACAGAAAATGATGTTGATATGCCTGATGTGTCTGGTGCAAATGATCTGTACGTACCTACTGTTAAGTATTAATGGTAGAAATGTATTGTGATAGAAAGGAAGAACAGGATGGTAAATTCCATATTTCAAAACGTAGATTGTATATCTTTTTACGTTGATGACCTTGACAATGGTATTTCGTTTTATTCAAATTCACTTGGATTAAAGCTACTATGGAGAGCAGAGTATTCCTGCGGGCTTGGAATGTCCGATGGCATAACAGAAGTTGTGCTTGTAAATGAGCACAATCCACAAGTCAATTTTAAAGTAGAATCAGTAGAGTGTGCATTGAAAGATTTTCTGGCTGCAGGTGGAACCCTTGAATATGGTCCGTTTGATATCGATATTGGAAAATGCGCTGTTATTGTTGATAAATGGGGAAACAGGTTTTGCATACTTGATATGAGTAAAGGAAAGTATACTATTGATGCTAATGGAAATGTGACAGGTGTTAAGTAAATAATTATAAAATAAGTGGAGGTCATTGTTATGAAAACGAGGTTGAATCATGTGAGAGCTAATGTTACTGACTTATACAAATCCATAGAGTAATGTTGATGAATTATGGGAAAGAGTAAAAGATAAAGTGACTATTGTTGAAACGATTGAAACACTTCCTTATGGAAGTAGGAAATTCACTATTTCCGACATTGATGGGAATGAGTTAGGGTTTGTGCAAAGTGCGGGAGGAAAATAAATATGAAATATGGATTATGTGGTATTGACTGCACACAATGCGGTTCGTTTAAGGAAAAAGAATGTAAGGGGTGTCACGCAATGCACGGATATTCAATTTATGATCGTTGCTAATGGTATCAAGAAAGGGAACGAAATGAAAAGTTATAGTAAAAAATATATTTGTAGATATATGATTTTTACTTTTATTATAGGCATCTGCTTTAGTGGTTGTAAGAGAGATGAACAATTAAAAAATACAAAACAATATCCTTCCGAATCTATAGCCCAAGAATCAGATTCTAATCAAACAGCTTCTAATTTAAAACAAGATATCGTGGATGATACTGAAGATGTCTTGCTAGAAGAAGAAAACAATTCAATCACTAAAGAAGTTGACTATAGTGAATACTTTGATGGATTAGAAGGTGGAGCAGTCTTTTATGATACAAAACAGAATATATACTATATGTATAATAAAGATATATGTGAGGAAGAAGCTTCACCATATTCCACATTTAAGATTATAGCTACTTTAATGGGACTGCATGAAAATATCATTAACTCTACAACATCTACTATGGGATATGATGGAGAAATATATGCAATGCCCACATGGAACGCTAATTTGGGGCTTAAGGATGCATTTAAAGCATCTTGTGTGTGGTATTTTAGAAAAGTAATCAATGAGATTAGTAAAAGTGAAGTTCAAAAACAGTTAGACAATCTATGTTTTGGTAATTGTGATATTATTGAATGGGAAGGAAATAAAGATTATGGCAATCCCCAAATTAGTGGGTTTTGGTTGGATTCATCACTCAAAATTTCACCAATAGAGTGGGTAGAGGTCTTATCAAAGATTCTAGGTGGGGATACAATCTATTCAACTGATGAGATTAATATTCTAAAGGAGATCATGTTAACTGAAGAGAATAAGAACATAAAGATATACGGGAAAACAGGTACTGGAAATAATAATAAAGGGTATCGAGGACATGGCTGGTTTGTCGGTTTTTTCGAAGGAAACAATGAAAGTTATATTTTTGCCGTTCACTTAATGGATCAAAGTGATGAAGTGTCTGGGAAAAAAGCTCATGAAATAGCAGATGATATAATAAATAATTGTTTTATAAAATTTAGAGAAGAAAGTGAGAGTTTTGATCGAAAATAATGCCATTGGTATGCAAACTACAATCAAAGCTACTTATGGATATCAATATACGAGATTTTATAATACGGATAAAAGGAGGTTGAATATGAATACCAAAGAAATAGAAGAATCAGTACGCCGATATTGTTATAAAAGCAAGTGAAATATTATAGTAAAAGTATGTAATATACCTGTCACATTAGAGAATTATTGTGAAATAGAAACCTATGTTAATAGACTAAATTAATAGATAAATACTTATGGAATGCTGGTGTAGAAGAAAAAGGAGGAGAGTATGATTGGTGCAGTTTTTGGTGATATTATCGGCTCAATATATGAATGGCATAATGTAAAAACTGAAGAGTTTGATTTATTTCCGATAGGAAGTAAATTTACAGATGATACTGTTTTGTCAGTTGCTGTAGCAAATAAAATATTAAATCAAAATTATGCAACGATAAATAACAAAGCTGTTTATGCAATGTGGTACAAGCAATATTACAAAAGATATCCCAATGCTGGATTTGGAGAGATGTTTTCGTCTTGGGCGAATTCAGATGGTATTCAAGTACAGGAATCGGAGTCCTATGAGGATGCCATAAGAAAAGCTATTTCCATAGGCGGTGATAGTGATACAATCGCATGTATAGCAGGTGGAATAGCTCAGGCATATTACGGTAGTATTCCACAAGAAATATATGATAGAGGTATTGCAAAATTGGATGTAGGATTACGTATAACTTTAAAAGAATTTGAAGAAAAGTACAATATCAAAAGGTAATTCTGAAAAATGATCATAACCTAATCAATCAAAGTTTGATGGCATGATTACATAATATTTAGATTTCATTTAGTTGATGAAAGGAATATAGCTGATATTATGATTAAGTTAATAAAATTAAAAGTTACTGATGGTAATGACATATATGAAATGCTGCAAGAAATTCCAAAGAATGAAAATGGCTATATAAATTCCGTTAATGGTATGACATTCCATGAATATAAAGAATGGCTAATAAGAGAAAATAATTTTTCACAATATGATGAGATAAAAGACGGTTGGAAAGTACCAAGTAGTACATATTGGATTTATGTGAATGGAAAACCTGTTGGAATGGGAAAAATCAGACATTTCTTGACTGAACAACTATATCGAGAAGGTGGCCATATTGGGTATGCAATTCGTCCAAGTGAACGAAACAAAGGATATGGGAAAAGATTACTTAAGGAATTGATTAATGAAGCGTCGAAGATAGGTATTGATAAGGTATTATTGACAATAAGAAATGAAAATGAATATTCATTGAAAGTAGCTTTGGATAATGGTGGAGTTATAGAAGATAGAGACAATATTAGAAGCTTTGTTTGGATTGATTCAAGAGAGTTTTAGGATGGTAGCTAAATACAAAAGAACATAATCAACTTAAGGAAGGATAGTGATTAAACAATGTTAGGACATATTGGATTTTCTTATATAGGCTTAATTTTCCTACTTATGTTAATGATCCCGAATTTAATTTGGGCTAAAAACCAACCACAAGGATATGATGCAAAAAAAGAGAATAAAATATTATCAGTCTTTGAAAGAGTAGGTGAAGTGCTAGTTACTTGCTGCGCACTGTTCTTTTCAGACTTTAACTTAAGAAAATGGTCGCTTTGGTCATGGTGGCTGATAGCGGCAGTCATTTTGATGGTCATGTACGAAATTTGGTGGTTTCGTTATTTTTCTAGTAAAAGAACTTTATCAGATTTTTATAGCAGCTTGTTAGGTGTTCCGGTTGCTGGAGCAACACTTCCCGTAATGGCATTTTTCTTACTTGGTATTTATGGAAAAGTGATTTGGTTGCTTATATCTACTGTGATATTGGGAATCGGCCATATTGGAATACATATGCAACACCGTATAGAAATTCTTACTGGGGATTAATGGGTTTACCTTTCATTCTAATGTTAATCTCAAGTTACACATCAAGCAAATAAATAGACCTTATTGAGACATTTTATCGCGCTAATACTTCGCTAAGATTTTACAAATTGACCGTGCATTGATTGTTTATTTGATTTTTTCGCGTTATAATTTAGATGGTAGTACATAAGTATAAATATTTGATATATTAAATGAGTTTTTTTCTCACTCTCATTTAATATAGAATAATAAAAAATGGAGGAAATAATTATGGGAAAAGAAGAACTAAAGTTTTATGTTTGTAAGCATTGTGGAAATATTATTACTAAAGTACAAAACTCAGGGGTACCTGTAGTTTGCTGTGGAGAAAAGATGGCGGAATTAGTACCAAATACAACTGATGCAGCAACAGAAAAGCATGTACCTGAGATTACTGTTAACGGTGATGAGGTTGTAGTTAAAATTGGATCTGTAGAACATCCAATGACAGAAGAACATTATATTCAATGGGTTTATATCCAAACTGAAAAAGGTGTTCAAAGTAAAAAACTAACACCATCAGATAAAACAGTAGTTACATTCAAACTTACAGATGATGATAAATTAGTTGCTGCCTATGAATATTGCAATCTTCATGGATTATGGATAAAAGATTATCAATAATATTTGATATCTAATCTTTATACTTAAAAATATAAAATAGAAGGGAGTGATAGTATGCTAAATCAGGAAATAGTTAAACTATTGAATGAACAATTGAACAGAGAGTTTTACTCTTCTTATTTATATTTACACATTGCGAATTATTATGCAGACCAGAGTTTAAGTGGTTTTGAAAATTGGTTCTATATACAAGCTCAAGAAGAGCTTGACCATGCACTATTATTTAGAAAGTACATACTAAATAATGGAGAATCAGTTATTTCAACGAAAATAGCAGGAGATTTTCCTAGTTACAAGGATTTTCGTGAACCATTAAAGTCAGTATTAGATCATGAGCATTATATAACTAAATCAATTCATAATATTTATGAACAGGCTTATAAGCTCAATGATTTCCGTACAACTCAGTTTTTAGATTGGTTTGTTAAGGAACAAGGTGAAGAAGAGAAAAATGCAGATGATAATGTCAAGAGATATGACTTATTCGCCAGTGATGCTAAGGGATTATTCATGTTTGATAATGAACTAAGTACTCGTGTATATACAGCACCATCATTGGTTTTATAGAATGAATTATAATATGAACTTATTATAGAAAGAAATTCCAGTAGTGATTACATTACTGGAATTTCTTTTTTGTTAGACTTAAGAATTGATGTGATTTACAAGATTTTCAATATGTGCTAGAATGTATGGAAATATGGAAGGAATACCTACTCAAAATTAATAACAATTCTACTATAAAATGGTTGTAAATAGGGAAAATATATATTATTATAATATAGTTGTAATGTAACGTGGTAAAGTAAAACGAAGAAATAGGTATAAATGAATGAATAATAATATAAATCAATATCGTTGTAGTAAACAAAACAAATCAATAAGTGGAATAGTAAAAGTACCAGGATCTAAGAGTATGACTAATCGTGCGTTGTTATTGGCAACGTTGTCAAAGAATGATTCCATGTTAAGTGGTGTACTTTTTAGTGATGATTCTAGACATTTTCTCATGTGTTTAGAACAGTTAGGCTTTGATTTACAGATAGATAAAGAGAATAAAACAGTAAAGATGCAAGGTACCGGTGGAAATATACCCAATAAGACAGGTACCATCAATGTTGGAAGTGCTGGGACAGCAGCAAGGTTCTTAACTGCATTGTTGGCACTATCTGATGGTGAATATGTAATTGATTGTTCGAATCAAATGAAGAAGAGACCAATGAAACCTTTATTCGATGCGTTAACAAAGATGGGTGCCTCTTTTGTGTTTCTTGAAGAAGATGGATTTTTACCAGCTAAAGTAATTGGTAATGGAGGCACTTGTAAAGATGTTACGATGGATATTAGTAAGAGTACTCAATTTTTAAGTGCATTACTTATGGTTGCACCTCTTACCAAGAATGGTCTTAGAATTACCATTACAAGCGAGAAAAAAGATGGAGCTTACATACGCATAACAAGAAAGATGATGGAACAGTTTGGCGCACAGGTAGATTTTGATGGCGAAGTTTATGAAGTATCTGGTGGTCAAGAGGTAGTTGTAGGTGACTATTATATTGAACCGGATGTATCTGCGGCATGTTATTTCTATACGGTTGCAGCATTGTTAGGAGGAAGCATTACAGTAAAGAATGTGTTCTACAGTTCCATGCAAGGGGATATGAAATTTATAGAAGTTTTGAAAATGTTGGGATGTAAGGTCATAGAAACATCAGAAGGAATTAATGTTACTGGACCAGAAGATGGTGTTTATGAAGGTATCGACATTAATATGAATGATTTTTCTGATCAAACTTTAACGATGGCAGCATTAGCAGCATATGCAACGACGCCGACGGTAATACGGAATGTAGGTCATATAAGGCTTCAAGAATGTAACCGTATGGCAGCTATTGTTAATGAATTAAATCGTGTTGGTATTACATGTGTCGAAGAAGGTGACGATTTACGAATCACGCCAGGTGAGGTACATCCAGCAGTTATTGAGACATATGAAGATCACCGTGTTGCTATGGCATTTTCATTATTGGGTCTAAAGAGTGATGGAATTATTATAGATAATCCAGACTGTTGTAAGAAAACATTTGAAGAATATTTTGAAGTACTTGATGATTTGTTGAATAAGAACAAGTAATAGTTGAGGGGAGTATTAAGAAGTATCTAGAAGTTGCAATTTGAAATTAGCATCTGGATACTTCTTTTAATATAGATTTGTAATTTCAAGTGAATGAGTTTGAGAAAGGGGTAGTACATATGAATGAGGAATACAATGGTAATAGAGATGCTAGTAATCCTGTATTAAGTAATGTGTCAAAGGAGCAACTGAGGCAGATTATCTTAGATTATGGTGCACATGTATGTGGATTTGCAGATATCGATAGATTTGGAGATGCGCCAAAGGGTTTTCACCCATGTGATATCTATTCTGAATGCCAAAGTGTTGTAGTATTTGGAGTAGCATTACCCAAAGGATTATATAAGGTAGATTCTAGATTTATTTATGGACATTTTAATTATGATATATGTAATAAAGTTAATGAGATTGCTTATAAGATTGCGATACTTATTGAGAGAGAATATGGAGGTACTTCTGTACCAATTCCTGCAGATGGACCATATGAGTATTGGGATGCAGAAAACCTGGAAGGTCGAGGATTACTGTCAATGAAGCATATGGCTGTACAAGCGGGTATAGGAACAATGGGTAAAAATACACTTTTTATTAATGAAATTTATGGTAATCGCTTGACTTTAGGTTGTGTTTTGACTAATGTTAAAGTAAATTCTGATACATATGCCGAGCCACTTTGTTTGCCAAACTGTAATGAGTGTATAGAAAGTTGTCCTTCGGAAGCATTACATATAGGCGGGGTAACGCAAAAAAAATGTAGGATGAATGCCTATGGATCATCGGTGCGAGGATATGATACCGTAGAATGTAATCGTTGTAGAACCATATGCCCTATGAGATTTGGGGCAAGTGTGGTATAGTATAAGAAGGAGTCTTGTAATGGAGCATTATAAGTTTACACAAAATAGAAAGTGTGAGTACTTCCCATGCCATGAGACGAACAATCCAGATAAATTCAATTGCTTATTTTGTTATTGCCCTTTATATGCATTAAAAGATCAGTGTGGTGGTAACTTTAGTTATAACGAAAAGGGAATTAAAGACTGTTCAAATTGTCTTGCACCACATGGGATAAAGGGGTATGAACATGTAATGTCACATATTAAAGAAGTAATTGAATTAGGTAAAAAAGGCTAATTTAATATCCATAATTTTGAAAGGAGTGCGATTTAGAATGGATAGATATGTATTATCCTGTTGTTCAACTTCTGACATGTCAGAAGAATTTTATAGTCAAAGAGAGATAGAATATGTTTGTTTTCATTATCTAATGGATGATGTTTTATATGCGGATGATTTAGGTAAATCAATGCCGCTTGATGAGTTTTATAAGAAAATATCAGATGGTGCAACACCTACCACGTCACAAGTCAATGTTGAAGAGTTCACAGAATTTTTTGAACCATTCTTAAAACAAGGAAAAGATATTTTACATATATGTCTTTCATCAGGGTTATCAGGTGTTTACAATTCTGCCAATATAGCAAAAGATAGTTTGTTAGAAAAGTATCCAGATCGAAAGATATTAATTGTAGATTCACTAGGCGCATCCTCTGGTTATGGACTTCTTATGGACTGTCTAGCAAATCTTCGAGATCAAGGAAGTACCATTGAAGAATGTTATGAATGGGCAGAAGAAAACAAGCTTAATATACATCATTGGTTTTTCTCGACAGATTTGACGAGTTTTTGGCGTGGTGGAAGAATTTCAAGATCTTCTGCAGTTGTGGGCCAGATATTAAGTATATGCCCGTTAATGAATATGGATGATGAAGGTCATCTAATTCCAAGGATTAAGATTCGTACCAAGAAGAAAGCAATTATTGAGATTGTTAAGAGAATGGAAGAACATGCAAAGGATGGCTTGGAGTATTCAGGAAAATGTTTTATCTCACAATCAGCTTGCTATAACGATGCAAGAGAAGTGGCAGATTTAGTTGAACAGAAATTTCCTAAGTTAGACGGAAAAGTTGTAATTAATAATATCGGTACAGTAATCGGTTCTCATACGGGGCCAGGTACAGTTGCATTATTCTTCTATGGAGATAAGCGAGTTAAATAAATACATATAATTCATACCTCACTAAATATGACATACTATGTCAAGTTTAGTGAGGTATATTATTTATATAAAATCTAATGAAGGAATGATGGTTTTGCATTATAAAGAAGTTAAATCGATAGTATCACCAAGTAATGGTATGAATCTATATCGAGGGTGTTCTCATGGATGTATTTATTGTGATTCTAGAAGTACATGCTATAATATGCAACATGACTTTGAGGATATTGAAGTGAAGGCAAATGCAGTTGAATTATTAGAGAAGACATTGTCACACAAGAGAAATAAAGGAATGATTGGAACGGGAGCTATGTCAGATCCCTATCTTCATCTGGAAAAAGAATTACAACACACAAGAAAATGTTTAGAACTAATAGATCGATATGAATTTGGACTTGCTATACAGACAAAATCAGATTTAATACTTAGAGATTTGGATTTGTTAAAGAGTATTAATGAAAAAACAAAGTGTGTTGTTCAGATGACATTAACGACATATGATGATGAGCTATGTAAGATAATAGAGCCTAATGTATGTGTGACGAGTAAAAGAGCAGAAGTACTTAATATAATGAGGGATAATGGTATTCCTACAATAGTCTGGATGACGCCGATATTACCATTTATTAATGACACCGAAGATAATATAAGAGGATTGATTAGGTATTGTGTAAAAGCAAAAGTATATGGAATTTTATTGTGGAATATGGGAGTTACCTTACGAGAAGGAGATCGAGAGTATTTTTATCAAAAGTTAGATGAACATTTTCCAGGGCTAAAAGAAAGATATATTGCTATGTATGGAAATCAATATATCCTTCCTAGTCCCAATAATGATAAGTTAATGAAGATAGTAAGACAAGAATGCAAGAAGCACGGTATTGTCTGCGAAAGTGATGTTTTGTTTGAGTACATGAAGAAATTCGAGACAAAAGTAAATATGGAACAGATGAGTTTATTTGATTATCTATAAATAATGTGCTTTATTTCTTCTTTAACAAAAAGAGTCGATTCATACCTTCCTGCCAAGGATATGGAAATTCTAGATATCGTTCTATATTATAAGAGTTTTCTAATATATGACACCAAGACGGAGTATCTAATTCATGAAGCCTTAGAACATTATCTTCAGCATAGAGGTTATCACCAAGAGGTGTCAATCCAAGTTGTATGAGTTCATCTTGGCTTATGTAAGGATTTAGTTTGAGAAAAACATAACCTCCGGGCTTAAGTATTCTTGTAAGCTCAGTGATAATTGTTCTAGCGATATCTTTCGGAGTAACATCTAGAACATTAGAGAGTATGATGCCGTCAAAACATTCGTCATCCATCTGTTTAAGATAATCAATATCACCAGTTACAAAATCTAGTTGATGATAATGATTTAGATATGCCATCTTCTGTGCATAATGTATGCCAACTTCAGATCGGTCTATGCCCATACCATATGTAAGATAGTTAAAATCAGCACATTGGAATAATATATCACCAGTACCACAGCCATAATCAAGGACTCGACGTGTATTTTGTGCGAATACTTTTAGGCAAGCATCGAAGGTTGGTTCTACTTCAAGTTTTTCGCCACTTAAGTCAACAAGTTTACATTCGGAATATACTTGATTCCATAATTGAGTGGAAGCATCATATTGTTCCATATAATCGCCAGCTTTCTGATAGAATATAATTTAGTCTACTATTATAATAACACAATTATAAAAAAATGAAGCAGTTGATTTGAAAAAAATAAAATAATAAAGTAGATATAATATAAATATTAAATTTGCTAATCTTTTATTTTGATAGACAAGATTAATGAAGAAGAAATGAAAATATTAAGGAATGCTTAATTATCAAAAAGGAATAAAAAATATGTAGTATATTATCTAATAGATTGCTATAATGAATATAAATTACAAAGATTGTAAAATATCTAAACTACATTAATTATGGAGGAAGTTAGATGAACACAAATCAAGAAACAGTTATACCTACATTACAGCAGACAAATGAAGAGAACATAGAACAAGCAAATACTGAATTAAAGCTAGGTGAGAGTGAAGAAGAAAATAAAAAAGTAAAACCAGGTAAAGATAAAAAGAAAGTGAGCTTTCTAAAAGAACTTCTGATTTGGATATGTATATTCTTGATTTGCTTTAAAGTAGTACCTACTTACATACTAGAGCGAACACTGGTTAAGGGATCATCCATGCAGAATACATTACAAAACAAAGAGCAATTAATGGTGGAAAAATTAACCTATCAATTTTCGGATCCCAAACGTTTTGATATTGTAATTCTTATGCCTTTTGGTGATGATGTAGATGAATATTTTATCAAGAGAGTAATCGGCTTGCCGGGAGAGACTATCCAAATTGAAGATGAGAAAATATATATAAATGGCAAGATTTTAGAAGAGAATTATGGTAAGGAACCGATACAAGATGGTGGAATTGCTACCGAACCACTTACTCTTGCTGATAATGAATATTTTGTAATGGGTGATAATAGGAATGGTAGTAATGACAGTCGCGCAGATTATATTGGACCAATAAAGAGAGAGCTAATTAAAGGCAAGGCTTTTGTAAGAATATGGCCTTTGAATAAAATTGGTTTACTTGATTAGTTTAGTTATGCAAATATACAATAACCAGAGTTTTGCTTTTTACATTATAAATACAAGTAAACAACACGCTTCATATATTGA
>NZ_CBDLAM010000117.1:0-12649 GCF_965301125.1 Anaerosporobacter sp.
ATATATTGCTGTATTTAGAAGATGATTTCGATCTTGTGTCGGAGTCATCTTCTTTCAAGTCCATTCCGTTCTCAAAATTATTATACCATAGGCGCCCTATTTAAATGGGAGTTTTGATTAACATATTATAAAAGTGGAACAAATTGCTCCTGTTTAGGGAATAAACCATATAGTCCACCAGTATGAATAAATAATACATTTTTAATGCCAGTGAGGTTTCCTTTCTTCACTTCCTGATAAAAGCCATACATTGCCTTACCTGTATATACTGGATCCAAAATCACACCCTCTTTTCTTGCTATATCAGTGATAAATTTCAACTCTTCCTCACTTGAAATGGCATATCCCTTTCCTTTATAGCCATCTATAAATTGCATTTCTTGTGGCTTAATTGTGATATCTGTTTCTAGGATTTTAGCAGTATCGCCACAAATTCGTTCGCACACATCTCTAAAATATTGAGCATCATCGCAAACATTGAAACCAAATACCTGTCTATCTGGTGCATATAACTTGGTTCCCAGAAACAAGCCAGCAAACGTTCCACCAGAACCAGCCGCGCATACTATTGAATCAAAAGTAATTCCTAGTTCTTGCTCCTGATTCAATATTTCCTTGACTGCTTCCACATAGCCTAAATTACCGATTCCATCCGAAGCACCTTCTGGAATCACATATGCCTCAATTCCTTTCTTTCTGTAATCCTCCTGAATTTCTTTCATAATCTCAACGCGACGATTAGAATAATCATTACGACTGATAAAAGTAACAGTAGCTCCCAATACTTTGTCTAAAAAGTAATTCCCCTCTACAATCGGTTCTTCATCAATACGTAGTACCAAATGTGAGTGTAACCCCAGTTTTGCAGCCACAGCAGCTGTTGAACGACAATGATTAGACTGAATTCCTCCACATGTAATCACTACTTTTGCCTGTTTCTCCAATGCCCTTTTTACTGTAAACTCCAATTTTCTAATCTTATTACCAGAGGTTTCAACCCCTGTCAAATCATCTCTCTTAATCCAAATCTCAATTCCTAACTCTTCTGAAAGATGATTCAACTTTTGAATTGGAGTAGGTAAAAAAGCCAGATTTAATTTTTCAATATGCACCATATCTATTCCTCCTTACCATCTAATGTAATCGTTGAATAATTGATTCCTATTTGTTTTTGCCTTTCTAGGAATTTCTCATTATCTAAAAAATTCTTATCATCTGTAAAGTTTTTATTATTTAAAAAGTTTTTATCATCTAGAGATTTCTTGTCAAAATTCATATCAAATTTTTTATCATGGGTAACTACGATAACGCTTTTTCCAGTAAGCCAGTATTCCCTCAATACTTCTCTTACGACTGATGCACTCTGCTCATCCAGATTAGAAGTCGGTTCATCGGCTATTAGAATCTCTGGGTTATGAAGCAACGTTCTAGCAAGACTGACTCTTCGATATTCTCCTCCTGAAATTTCTGATGGATAAGAGTTTTGAATAGATGATATATTTAATTTTTCCAATATTACATCCACTGTCTCACGAGGCACTATCTGACCTTTAATTTCCCGTGGACAAACAATATTTTGATATACCGTTAGGTTTTCTAATAAAGCAGCTCCTTGCATCATATAACCTATTTTTTGGTTTCGAAGTTCGGTTCTTTGTTTTTCTGTATAATCACCATAAAGTTCTTTACCATCTATAAACACCTTACCAGAAGATGGTTTTAGCAAACCAGTTAGTATATTCAGAAGTGTTGATTTTCCTCTTCCTGACTCTCCGGTAATACAACAAAAACTTCCCTCTTTAAGAGTAAAACTAATTTCGTTTAAAGCAATCTTTTCCCCATTTCCTTTTCTGATAAAAGTTTTTGAAACCTTTTTTGCCTGCAGTTTCATCTATTTACCTCCTTTATCAGTTCCACCGGATCTGCTTTTCTGATTTTAAAAAATGAATATGCAGATGCTACCAAAAAGACAATAGCATTGATACCTGCCGTCTCTACCACTAATTTGATAAAATCCAAGATATCAATTTGACGGTATGGCACATTAAGCATTAAACGAATCTGTGTATGTAGCGGAAAAGCAAATAGTCCAACCAGAAAAACTGCCACAATTATTCCTGCTGCAAAGACAATAACATATTCTAAAAGAAAAACACGAAGGATTTCCGTTCTTGATATCCCTACCGATAACATACTTCCAATCTCATTACGTCTTAGATAAGAAGTAAGCGTAATAATCGCGAAAATAGAAACCACTGCTAATAAAATCAAAAAAACATCCATGATAACAGCAAAAACTTGAAACTGTTCCATCTGCACCGCATAGTCTTTAATCAATGAACTGACAGCATAAGCACTGACACCTTCTTCTCCATATTTATTCTGTATTTCTTCCTTTACCTCCATCGCATCGGCATTGTCCTCTATATCTAGTAAAACCATAGAAGCTGCTCCCTCTTTAAAGGATATGATATTCTTATATAAATCGTTACTGGCAATTTCATTGGCTGCTTCAAACGAAATAAAGGCACAATAATCATAACCCATACCTGTTTCTTCAAGTACATCCACTACTGTGAATTCTCTGTCGAAATACTTTACCTTATCGCCCACTTTATTTCCAATATTTTTTCCTAGAATAATCTCATTCTTGTCAAGTTTATGGATACCATTTTTACGCATCCATGGTCCTACTGAAAAATCAGACTGGATATCAAAGGCAATTAACTGTATTGCGTTATCACAACAATCTGCGGAAAGAGTAGCCAAATATGCTTGTGTGCTTGAACGTTTCACTCCATCGATGTGACTCAATTTGCTCTCCCACGAATCATCAAAATTGACAGTACAAGGTTTTCCCTTAAACAAAGCTTCCTCCACAACACCGACATAACCATCTGGTACCACGATTACTTCTGCTCCAATTCGTTCTTTGGTAATTTCCAGACCATCTTTCATATTATGTACTAGTAATCCTCCTGCAAAGATCCCAATGGATGTAATTACAACCAATATAAGTAAAATACCATATTTAAATCTTTGATGACTAAGATTCTGTATTGCCATCCTATGTATTGTCATCATGACGTCTCTCCACTTTTACGGATATATTCTACCGCTATAGAAATCACCGTAATCACAATAATCAAAACACTAATAATATAAATCCCCGGAAAAGTTCTCACCTGACAAGCCATAGTCTTCATATGGCAACCACCAATGATTTTTGCCGGAATAAGTATCATTTCTACTGCTGTCAATATGGTGATTAGACTTAAAGCAATATCACTATTTCTTTGATTTATCACAATTCTTGTCACACTTAGTGCAATAATGATAAGCGAAAGCAAAACAACCGCTCTGGTACTATATGTGCATAACATAACTTTCTTTGTACAAGGATGCAAAAAAGTTAATGGAGCTATAAATAATAGTCCTCCTGCTATCACATTAATTATCCCAAATATTCTTCTACTCATAGTGAGCCTCCTTTTGAATTCAAATCAATAAATCCTCTTATTCAAACAAACCACTGGATAGATATCGTAGTCCTGTATCTGCTGTTACTGCCACAATTCTCTTCCCTTTATTTTCTGGCCGTTTAGCTAACTGGGTAGCTGCATTAATAGCAGCACCAGAAGATTCACCAAGTAATATGCCATCGCTTTTTGCTACTTCTCTAGCCGTCGCATAAGCATCTAATGCCTCTATCGTAATAATCTCATCATAAATATTTTGGTTTAAAGTAGCTGGGATTCGGTTCTTAGGTACATCCGCCGAAAATGGATGTACTCCTGTAATCTCATGCTCAGGTACTGGTACCTCATCACTTGGTAGTGAGTTTGGTCCTGGCTGTACACCTACGACTTTAATATCTGGATTCTTAGATTTTAAGAATTCGCCTACACCAGTAATTGTTCCACCAGTACCTACAGTTGCTACGAAAATATCAACCTTTCCATTGGTATCTTCCCATATTTCCGGTCCGGTAGTTTCAAGGTGAATACGTGGATTTGCTGGATTTGCAATCTGATTGACAAAAACAACACTTGGATCCTTTGATATGATTTCTTCTTCCAAATATTTTATCGCAGCAACAAAATCACCATTTGTTTCTTTCAAAATCTTGGCAAGCCCTGGTTCCTCTGTAAGTTTAATGGTTTCACCACCGAACGCATGAATAACTTTAAATCTTTCTTCACTGACCTGAGGTTGAATATATACACGGAATTTATAACCTTTTGCTGCCGCAATAGCCGCTAGACCAATTCCTGTATTACCACTAGTAGTATCCACAATGGTATCGCCTGGCTTTAGAATGCCTTTCTTTTCCGCATCTTCAATCATAGATAAAGCAATACGATCTTTTACACTTTGATTTGGGTTAAAATACTCAACTTTGATTACCAATTCCGCATCCAAATCATTCTGTTTCTCATAATTTACCAGCTCCAATAATGGTGTGTTACCTACTAACTCCGTAATGGATTTATTAATTTTACCCATATTAAATTCCTCCAATTATATAATTATTAAATTATTTTAATTACGCTCTGTAAACTTCTTAGTTTCCGGATCATATGTCACAGAATTCGGCACACCATCAAGGCTCTTATAAACTTTATTGACAAACTCATCTTTATCTAAAGATTTGTCTATGTCACCATAACTTTGTAACTCATCAAAGGACTTACTAAAAGTTTCACGCCCTAAGGAAACAGAAGGGGTGTAATTCAAACTGGCTAAAATCTCACCATTATGCTCTGCATCTCCCGGCATATATCCATTTTCTACTTGTAGTCTTGCTGCTTCTTCTGGCTCCGCTTCAATAAATGCTGCTGCTTTTTGCATAGCTCTTGCATAAGCTGCTGCCCCCTCAGGATTATCCTTTAGCAGTTCACCTGATACATATGCCTGACAACAATATTCATCTGCAAACTTCTCATCTACTCCTGTATCTAAGATTTTAGTAAATTTATAAGACTCTTCTGCAGTAGTGGCCACTGGATCATGAATCCCAATAGCATCTACACCACCATTGTCCAGTGCAGCTGGAAGATCTGACATATCATATGCTACGAAAGTAATATCTGCCTTATCTCCATTTACTGTGAAACCCAAATCATTCAATTTTCTCTTCAACTGGATAACAGATGAATCAGAAAGAGATGGAACACCTATTTTCTTGCCCTTTAAATCGTCCAGACTCTTAATATCCGAATCATTCTTTACGTAATATTTTGTACAGCCTGTATGAAGTCCTGTAACAAATACAATATCCAGACCATTAGAAATCGGTTGCATAAGAGAACCTGTCAGACCATATCCTGCATTGATTTTTTTACTGCTAATCTGCTCTGTAATCGTAGAAATATTAGAATCTACCAATTCATATTTCAAACCTGCTTTGTCAAACTCTTCATCAAAATATCCATTTATAATTGCAATATGAAGTGGGGCTAAACACAAACTCTCTTTGTTCCTTAAAATCTTCACCACAGATGTTCCACTGGATTTACTTGCATCCTTATCTTTACCGCAACCTGTTACCATATAACAAACTGTCACAACTGCGATTAACAAGCATATTTTCTTAATTACCTGTTTCATACTATCTCCCTCCTGCACAATTTGCTTTGTGCTCTCTTATTTTTATTTAGCCAGGGTTTATGCAATGAAATACTTCTTAAATTCTCATAAGTAATAATCTAACTCTTTAACATTCCCAGCGAAATTCAAAATCTCCAAAATTTCAGTACGATATTTTAAGAACGCATCCTGACCACGTTGTCTTGGCCTTGATAAGTTAATATCAATGACTTTTTCTACCTTTGCTGGTCTAGCAGACATGATTACCACCTTATCCGACAGATACACTGCCTCATCCACATCATGAGTCACCATAATCATGGTCATCTGATGTTTCTTCCATATCTTTAATATTTCATCCTGCATAATCATTCTTGTAAAAGCATCTAACGCTCCCAAAGGCTCATCTAGTAGAAGTAATTTTGGATGCCCCACCAATGCCCTCGCAAGTGATGCTCTCTGACACATACCACCGGATAATTGATGTGGAAAAGATTTTTCAAATCCCTTTAAGCCTACCAAATCTATGTACTTATCTACTTCCTCTTTTTCCTCCTTGTATATGCCCCTAGCCTTTAAACCAAAAGCAATATTTTTCTGAATGTTTAACCACGGAAAAAGATTTGTCTGCTGGAATGCATAGCCTCTTACATATCCCGGCTTTGTAATTAAATCACCATCGAGATAGATACCACCTTTATCCGCTACATTTAATCCGGCAATCGCGCGAAGTAATGTAGTTTTTCCACAACCTGATGGGCCGATCAGCGATATAAATGTTCCTGGCTCTATGGATAAATTCACATCATCTAGTGCAGTCACCATAGACCCATCTGCATTGGTAAATGTTTTACCAACATGGCTAATATTGATTTCTCCTACCATTTGATTACTCCTTTCTGCCATATTAGAATCTTATCTTTAATACGGAATACTAAGGTAATCACTAAGGTACAGATACCTGCAAGTAAGATAAGTCCTGCATAAACATTGGCATATAGCATCATGCTCTTTTGCCAGTTTAGGTACCAGCCGATACCAGATTCACATCCAAACATCTCAGCAGTAACCAAGGTAACGAAAGAACCACAAGTGGCATAGAAAACACCCAGAAAGATCTGTGGCATCGCTGCAGGTACACCAACTTTAAATATCTTATATAATCTACCAGCTCCCAAAGTCGAAGAAACTTCAAAATAAGAATTCTGGACATTTTGAATACCGCTACTTGTCATCAGTGTAATAGGGAACCAGACTGCCAATGCAATCATAAAGATTGCTGCTTGATAAGAGGTACTAAAGAGAGATAAAACTAATGGCGACCAAGAAGTTGCTGGAATCGGCCCAATTACTTTCGTTAGTGGTGTTACCCAGTAGCTAAACCTCTTGCTAAACCCTAATAATAATCCCGTAACAAATCCAAGAACTGCTCCTATAACAAAACCAGTTAATAATAACTTGAAAGAAGCAATAATGCATCTACCTAGTAACGCCCTGTCATCTACAAACACTCCGAAAATTCTATCCAATGACGGAAAGAACAATACTGGCAGCAATACAAACTTTACAGTCACTAGATTAATCACATTTATTAGTAATACAGCTCCAGCAAAGAGCGGTGCTTTCTCTGTTAATCTCTCTTCCAATTTAGTACGAAAAAATGATGTCACATAAAACACTAGATAGATGATCAAAACCGCTATCAAAAAATATGTATAGTATGGCTTACTGGCCAATGGATGAAGTTTCGAATCTGGAATTACCTTATGTAGTAAAATCGCAAACAAGATTGATAAAATCGGTAATACTTTTTTCAATTGGTTCATAACTTTCCTCCTTACCTTACTAAGTTCTAATATTCCCAATTAACAAATTTCTTCTTTGCAAGATTGACAAATCCATTCAAAATTGTAACCACCACACCAATGAAGATAATTCCAGCAATTGCTTTTGTATAATTGGCATAATTTAACAAAACCCTGACATAAAACCCCATGCCACTTTCCGCACCAATCATCTCTGCAGCGGTTAATGTCATGAGTGCGGTCGCCAGATGTATGGGTAGTGAGTTAATAATTCGAGGCATGTTAAATGGTATAATAATACGAAATAGAATGGAAAAAGTGGATAAATTCAACACCCTTGCAGAATTAATAATTCTATTTTCTACAAATGCGGTATTATTAATGGTTCCCATGAAGGTTCCCCAAAAGATGCTAAGAAATATAACAAATAATGAGGCTGAGCGAAATGTAGTCATAATAAGTACAACATAAGGAGTGTAAATAAGAGCAGGTACAGTAGAAATAGCCTTTACAATTGGATAAATTGCACTTCGAAGACGTTCACTCCAACCTACAAGCGTTCCTAGAATAACTGCGGACACCATTGCAGAAGAAAGTCCAATTAATAACAGATACATGGAACTACAAAAACCCCTGAAAATTGTTTTATAATCCTCTACAAATACGTGAAATACATTCTCAGGAGCAGGAATAAACGCATATGGTAAGGCATTTCTTCGACTCACAAAATATTCCCATATTAAGAATACGAAATATATAAACGCCACAATGTCCTTTGCTGCCTTTGCTCTCTTATTCTGAAATAACTGAATGACAAATACTAATTGGATCAAAACAAGAACTACCATAAAGGCTTTCGGGCTTTTAATGCCAATACGCATCTCTTCGCCATATTTACTTGGTAATAAAAAGCAGAGCAAGATAAGTACAAATAAGAAATTAGGGATATTGATTATCTTAGTTATAATTGAATGCACTCCCGTTTTCTCTTTTTTATGTATAACAACTGTGCTATCACTCATATTATCACCTCTTCTCCACCAATTTCTTTGTATATATGTTCCTTATAAAACAGTTTCACTAATTCTCCATGAAGCCTTCTATATTCGCTATTATCAAATAGGCTCTCTTTACTTCTTGGACGTGGGATATCAACATCTAATATCTGATGAACTCCTTTTGGTACCATGAATACAATTCTATCCGCTAGTAACAAAGCTTCGTCTAAATCATGGGTTACAAACACAACTGTCTTTTTGTTTTTATCCTCGCGCCATAACTTTAGTAATAATTGTTGTAGATTCTCACGGGTTTTTGCATCAATTGCACCAAACGGTTCATCCATAAGAAGAATCTGTGGGTTACATGCTAATGCTCTGGCAATCGCTACCCTTTGTTGCATCCCTCCAGATAATTCACCCGGAAGCTTATTGGCAAATCCTTGTAATTGTACTCGTTCTAAGAATTCATCTGCAATTTCAAGTGATTCCTTCTTTCTAATCTTTTGAAGCTTCTTCCTACTTTTTCTCACTGCGAATGCAACATTATCTCTAGCAGTCAACCATGGAAACAAAGAATAATTCTGAAACACTACTGCACGTTCTGGACCTGCACCATTCACTACTTTTCCATTAATGAGCACTTCCCCCGTTGTCGGCTTATTGAGTCCTTCTAAGACACTTAATAATGTACTTTTTCCACAACCACTTGAGCCAATGATACATACAAATTCTCCCTTGTGAATCTCAAGATTTATATGATCTAATGCTTGAAAGGTTTCTTTCTCCTTCTCATATATAAGGCCCAAATCCCGAACCTCAATTAATGTTTCAGCCATACTAATCACCATACCCTCTTAAATGTCTCTTCAAAATTAGGATAATTATTGTTGTTCTCTTCAAAAAACGTCCACATATCCTTATAGAACGTATCTTGTGGATGCTCTTTTATAATTTCATTTAATGCCTGTGCATATACCGATAAATCATAAAAAGTAGAAAGCTCTATTCCATCTTCGACATATTCCCAATCAAGTAATGTTTCATAAACAGCTAATGTTCCGTTGTAATTTGGATCAGGATTATATTTTCTGTTTGCATTTGCTTCATAATCATATACATACGTTCTTATATAATCATCTGTTTCTCCGGTTTCCTTCACAAGTGACTTCACAGTACCATCCTCGTCTGTGGTAAGATCCTTATACGCTCTAATCTGCCCCTTTAGATAAGCCACATAGGCATCTCTATTCTCTTCAAAGGACTTCTTATATGCGGTCTGACGACAGCATACATAATTTTCTAAAACCGCTGTTAATGGAAATAGATACTCAAGGCCTTGATCCAAAGCACTTTCTAGATACTCTGATGAAACAAACCCTACATCAATCGTTCCTTTGCTTACCGCAAGAACAATTGCAGGATAATTTTCAATTAATGTATAGTTAATATCTGTACCTTTCTTGTAATTGTATTTATTCCCCAGTACATACTTTGTCACCATCTCTGAAGTAGATAACTGAATAACACCAATATTCTTTCCTTTCCAATTTTTCAAATCCTCTAACTCCTCTGCCTTTTCCTTAGTAGTAATCACACACATTCCACCTGAAATGGTTCCTGCGTAGAGCTCAACATCAGCTCCTTGTGCTCCATAACTAAGAGGAGGTATTAATTGACTATAAGTGGTATCTACCTTACCAATACTTAATGCTTCAAAAACTCCATTCATTTCTAATGGTGTTTCTTTAACAGACAAACCGTAATCACAAAAATACCCCTTTTCTTTTGCAACCTGTACAAGTGGATTACTTAATGCCGATGTTGCAGAAGTTACAACATTTAAAGAGTATTGATTAGAACGGGAACTTACCTCCTTATCCTTCTCTTTCAAGCATGCAGTTAAACTCCATAGTGTAAGTAGTACTGTTAATAAAAGTGTTACTCTTCTTTCAAAAGTCTTCATGATTTCCTCCCATCTGAGGCTAATATTAAAATTTCTTTTAATATCTCTATTACTCTCTCATTTTCTTCCTTTCTCCCAATAGAAATACGGATAAATCCATCTAGACCAAACTCTTCTCCGTTACGAATCATATATCCTCGTTTCAGAAATTCTTCCTCCACATATTTTCCATCTAAGCCCACCTCTACTAACAAAAAATTCCCGCTTGATTCTATATACTTAAGTTGTAATTTATCCAGTTCTAGGTAATAGTAACGTAAGCCCTCTCTGTTTGCCTTTAATACCTTTTCTTTAAACTCCTTATCTTCTAGACTTACCTCTGCAGCAAGTACAGCAGCGTAATTTACGTTAACTGGAAGTCTAACCTTTTGTAAATTAGTAATAACTTCCTCCGCTGCAATCCCATAGCCAATCCGTAAAGATGCCAAACCGTAAAGTTTAGAAAAAGTTCTTAACAAGATTACATTCCTATGCTTTCTTACAATCTCTACGGTATCAAGGTATTCACCTTCAATGAAATCAACATAAGCTTCATCTAACACAATCAAAATATGCTCAGGTACTTCTTCTATAAATGTTAAAAGTTCATTCACAGGTAATACAGTTCCAGTTGGATTGTTAGGATTACATAACCATATTACTTTTGTCTTGTCAGTAACTACAGCTTTTATACCCTGTAGATCTACTACATAATTCTTTAGCGGTATTAACACCGGCTTTGCACCTGCCTGAAGTGTTACATTACTATACCAACCAAATGAAGGGGTTGGAATAATGGACTCACTCTTTTGCTCCAAATACGCCTGTGCTACAAGAGAAATCAGTTCGAAGGATCCATTCCCGAAAATCAGATTTTCTCCAGAAACATTATGTATAGCTGATAATTTTCCTCTTAAAACTGTGTAATTGGAGTCTGGATAGTAAGAAAGTTGATTCTTATTTTCTAAAAGTGCTTCCACTACCTTAGTAGAACATCCCAATCGATTTTCATTTCCTGCAAGTTTTACGATACTATTAACTCCATAACTCTTACACACAGATTCTATAGTTCTTGCTGGCGTATAGTTTGAAATTACTTCTAATACTTTACGTTCTTTAACCATCGCCATATCACAGAACCTCTTTTCTTACTTCTCTTACATAACTATCAGCTAGTATTGCTGCACTTATAATGGAATCAGCTATATCCTGCTGCTTTAATACTGAGGAGCTACCAAACTCCCCTATAATTCTGTTTGCCACAATTTCTAATTTCTCCCTTGTATTTGTTCCAAACCCGCTCTCCTCTAGCGTAAATGCTTCACCAATTTCATCGAATTGGCGAATTATATCCTTGATTTCTGTTTCGCTTCTTTCTTCCAATACAGCCTGAATTAAAAGTCCCACAGCCACTAATTCACCATGTAATAGATTTCTAGTTTCCGGTATTCTTCTGGCTGCGTGATAAAATGGATGTGCAAATCCAGAAAATGCCCTGTCTCCCACATAACTTCCCACATTTCCCGCAATGTAGATAATCGCGTCTATGGTTTTTTTCACATAATCATCTATAATTCCGTTTTGGATATTTTGAATTATTTTCGTGGTATTCTTTAGTAGGAAATCCAATGCAACTTTTGAATTTAATACTGCAATACTATTAGAGAATTCATCGTTTTCTCTTTCACTAGCAGCTGTTTCATACCATTTTGCCAACGTATCTACGATACCAGCTCTAATATATCTTACCGGTGCCTGGGCAATAATTTTTGTATCCGCAATAATAATGTCCGTAGTTTTCTTATTAATCACGAACTGTTCAAAATCTCCTTCTTCTGTATAGATAATGGAAACTGCTGCCCAAGAAGCACATGTTGCCGCTATGGTTGGTACGGTAATAATTTTGATTTTTGCTTTATTCCCAGCAGCCTTTGATACATCCATAACTTTGCCCCCGCCAACTGCTAAAATTGCATCGCATTTTTCTTCTATTGCTCTCTTAGCATATTGTTCAGCCCTCTTTATAGTAGGAAATCCTTCAAAAAGAACTTCTGCGTATGATATCTTCTCTGCCTCCAAAGAAGTCGCAATCTTATCTTCAGTGACCCTTTTAGCACTCTTACTCCATACAATAAGTGGGTGACTTACTTCACCTTTTATTATTTTCCCAATCTTATTAATTGCATCAACTTCATTAATGTATAAATTCGGCGTTTTTATTTCCAATCGATATCCTCCTTAATTGACCATGGAAATTAATCGAGTAGGAGGGAAATTCAACTAAATTTCCCGACCTCTCACACCACCGTGCG
>NZ_CBDLAM010000118.1:0-12613 GCF_965301125.1 Anaerosporobacter sp.
TAGGAAATGCCCTATAAAACCCCTGTAAATTATTCTGAACTTCTTTAATTTGAATATTAATATTATCGTAAAGACTTGGTAAATCGGTTATAAACGATATAATCTCTCGAAGTAGCAAACTGATTATTAGATATAGAGCACCAATAATTAGTGCTAAAACAACTATAACTACAATCACAGAACCATGCCTTCTCACAATCTTTAATCGCTTTTCTAAGAACTTAACTACAGGATTGGCTATTAACGCAATTATATATCCTATAACAAAGGCTAAAAAGAATGCAATTAACTTAGGTGCTACTAAAATTAGTAACAGTACGACTGTAACAGTAAGCAATAGATCGATTGCTATCTTCTTATAAACATTAGGATTCTTCATCTTATCAACTCCCAGCTCTAAATAGAGAAACCAAATGCGGCCAACTTAATTTTTACTCTTAATCAAGCTTCTTCTCCACCTAAAAAATATGTTACTGCAATACCTGCTACGCAAGCTATAATTCCAATTATAATATTAGAAGCCTTAGGACTTCTTACCCCACTACTCATCAACACCGCAAATGGTGATGCGGCTACTAACCCAATTATTCCATAAAACGTTACAGTTTCATACCTTTCAAATAAAAATGTAATTAATTTTGCAATAATGATAATTCCAACTAAAACACCTATCGCAAAAGGTAACAGAATGATTCCATTATTAATAATTACAACAAAATCAAAATCTTTTAATGCAGTTACACATTGACTAACGATATCAATAATAGGTTGATAAAAGCCTAATAACATTAATATCATTGATCCACTAACACCCGGGATAACCATTGTTGCCGAAGCTATTATACCTACTAGGAATAGAAGAATCATCATCTTTGGTGATCTACTAAGTACAACTGTGACACCTTCATTTCCTTGTAATAATTGAAGACCAATTATTAATGCAAAGAAGAATATGAAAGAAATCGCATAGGAGGCTTTAAATCCTTTATTCTTTACCTTCTTAAGCAAAACAGGTATACCACCAATAATGAGCCCTATAAATCCTAATGAAGTTTCTAATGGTCTTGTCTCAAATAACCTCTCAATAATAACACTTAATGCAGCAATACCAATAACAGCTCCAATTACATAAGGAAGCAGATAATTAACACTCTTTTTGAACTGCTTTCTTATATTGTTAACTGCATATATCATCTTGTCATAGATTCCCATAGACACTTACATGGTGCCACCGCTAACTCCAGTAATAATATTGGCTATACCAATTAATATTCCTTTAAAAATCTCTTTCATAAATTTCATAAATGATATCCACCTTCCAACTCGATTTTCCCTTGATCGAGCCTTTGAATACCTAGAGTATTACACACAAATGCCTGCACTATACCTAATGTATGTATTACATTACGCATTCTCGTATTGCTGCAAAGAGGATATCCATCTCTTCTCTTGTTCCAATTGTGATACGCAGATAATTACTAATACGAGGATTTTTTGCAAAGTTTCTAACAAAAATATTTTGTTTCTTTAACATTTCCAATAATTCTGCTGCTGGAACAGTTTTATGTGCTGCAAATACAAAGTTTGCTTTGGAATCTGTACATGTAAAACCTAGTTTCTTAAGCTCTACAATTGTACGTTCTCTCTCTTCAATAATTTTTGTAAGATTTTCTTTAAAATATGCCTCAGCTTTAACCGCTTCAGCTCCTACATACAATGATGATAAATTCATTGTATAGGAATTATAAGAATATTTAATATCGTTAATTACCTTTATTAAATCTTTGTTTCCTATGCAATAGCCGATACGCATACCTGCCATGGATCTACTTTTTGAAAAGGTTTGTACCACAAGAAGGTTCTCGTATTTATCAATTAATTCAATTGCTGATTTCCCAGCAAAATCAATATAGGCCTCATCAACTATTACTATAACATCTTGATTATGCTGTAATATATCTTCAACAAATGTTAGGTCTTCATATAGACCTGTTGGAGCGTTAGGATTTGCTATAACCACTCCTCCATTTTCTTTATAATAATCTTCTTTTCTGATACGGAAGTTCTCATCAAGAGCAGGAGTCTCAAAAGGAATTTTATATAGATTGGCCCATACAGGATAGAAGGCATACGTGATATCTGGGAATAAGATTGGCTTGTCTGAGTTAAAGAAACTTAAGAAAGCCATCCCTAGCACATCATCTGACCCTACACCAACGAATACCTGATTCTTATCAACATGGTAATAATCGGCTAATGCGCTCACTAATACATCGGCTTTATCATCTGGATATAGACGTAAGCTCTCTGCATTTACCTCTTTCATTGCCTTTATTACATCAGGAGCTGGCGGATAAGGATTCTCATTGGTATTCAGTTTAATCATCTTATCTAATTTAGGTTGCTCCCCTGGTACATATGGTTCAATCTTTCTAAAATTTTTCTCCCATGCTCTCATTCTAATGTCCCCCTTATTGGTATTCTTTCGCTAGTTTTTCAAATCCTTCTAATGCTCCAGTTACTTTACTATAATCCACACAGTATGAAATTCTACAATATCCAGGGCAACCAAAAGAAGATCCTGGTACAATTAGGATATTATGTTTCTTAGCTGCATTAGAAAATGCAATATCATCTCCACCTAGTGCCTCAACAAATAGATAAAATGCTCCTTGTGGCTTAATACAACGATATCCAAAAGCAGTCAAGTTGTTGTAAAGCACTTCCCTATTGCGATTATAGATTTCTACATCAACCTTTGCATCAACACATCTGGCAATTACACGTTGCATTAGAGATGGAGCATTTACATATCCTAAGATACGGTTTGCAACGTTAGTTGCTGCCGATACATTCTCAAAATCATCCATCTCACTTGGCAAGACAAGATAGCCAATTCTCTCTCCTGGTAATGATAATGATTTACTATATGAGTAACCAACTACTGTGTTTTTATAATATTTTGTTAAGTATGGTACCTCTATTCCATCATAAACAAGTTCTCTATAAGGTTCATCGGAAATGAGATATATACTTGTACCAAATTCCTTTTGCTTATCTTCTAAAATCTTAGCTAATTCACAGATTGTTTCTTCGCTGTACACAACACCCGTTGGGTTGTTCGGTGTATTCACAATCACTGCTTTTGTTTTTGCTGTAATCTTTTCTTTAAATTCCGAAAGATTTGGTTGAAAATCCTCTTTATTAGGGGATACCTCAACTAATATACCATCATAGTTGCTTACATAGAAACGATACTCACCAAAATATGGAGTGAATGTAATTACTTCATCTCCTTGATTAAGAAGAGCTTTAAAGATTACGTTCAATCCTCCCGCAGCACCTACTGTCATAACAATATTCTCTGATGTAAAGGCTGTTCCTTGTACCGTATTAATATGTTTAGCAATTACTGCTCTAACATCTTCATAACCTGAATTGTTCATATAACCATGTACCAAATTAGGGCTTTCATTTGTAATGATGTCTAGGATTGCCTCTTTTACTTCTATTGGTGGTTCAACGCTAGGGTTACCAATACTAAAATCATATACATTCTCTTCCCCATATATGTCTGCTAGTTTCTTACCTTCTTCGAACATTGCCCGAATAGTTGAGCTGTTCTTTACAAGGCTTACCATCTTATCTGAAATCATTGCTTTCCTCTTTTCTATACTGATATTATTTTATTGACTTTAGTATAGCACAGTAGATATGCAATAATCAATAATCGGAACCAATTAAAGGTAAATAGAGAAGGTTATCAAAGAATTTAACTTTCATCACTTTGATAACCTTCATGATTTGTTACGTATTCATTACTTTGCTTAATTACTTATATCATGGAGCTCTCCTCCACATTTATCACAGAAATCAAGACCTTCAAGCGTAATTCCCCCACAATCAGGGCAAATGATTTTTTCTGGATATATAACGCGCTCTACAATCTCATATTCTTCTGCTTTTTGAACGTTATCTTTCGTACTTACTTCTATTGTTTCAGCAAACTTGGGTTCTAAGGTTTCTTTGCCTTCTAACCAATTAGATTTATCTCTTTTCTTGTTCCTTAGAAACTTCATAACTCTCCCCATACTGATCCCTCATCTAAATAATGTACTTTTCACCACGATAATTATTCATCATTGTCTTAAATATCTCACCACTACTTGGTGGAGTGAAGGTAATTGCATTTGCCCCCGCATCGATTGTTCTTAATATACTTTCTTGTGTAGGTCCTCCAGTTGCAATAATCGGTACATCCGGAAAATCCTTTCTAATATCAGCAACTATTTTTGCAGTATTGCCTGCTCCTGATACATTCAAGATTGATGCGCCACTTTCTAGTCTTTTCTCAATATCAGTTTTTTCAGAAACTACAGTCATTACAATTGGAATGTCGATTTTTTGACTCAAGTACTCTAATGTTTCATTCGGAGTAGGTGCATTAACTACTACGCCCATCGCTCCTTGGAATTCCGCATCTTCTGCTAGATTTGTTACTCGCTTTCCAGTTGTTGTCCCACCACCTACTCCACAAAATACAGGAACATCGGAACAATTAATAATAGAATGCGTAATTATTGGTTGTGGAGTGAATGGATAGACTGCGATTACTGCATTTGCATTACAATTACGTATTATCGCAACATCCGTTGTAAAGACCAACGATTTTATCAATTTACCAAAAATCCGTATTCCACTTACCTGTTCAATGACCTGAGGCACACGAACCATATGTTTCCGAAGGTTCCCATCAATTTCAGGAATATTATGTTTTCCCATATTCACTTTCCTTTCTTTGCCCAAGCCTGTATTCTTATTATATGCTATTTTTATAGTACTTTCAATTCAATACTTATGAAGTTTTATAATTTCTTTAATAAAAACATACTATTATACCGTTGTACGAAGGGCTTCGAAGATATTATAAATATCTAATTCACCATATCCCCACTCTTTATTTGGATATACCAAGTTTCCTCGTCTCGCACCACGTATCAAGAATCGATTTACCTTAAATCCCGACATGGTTATATCATTCTCTAATGTAATTCCCCATTCGAACAAAAGCGCTACACACCCCGCAGCCAATGCTGCAGATATGCTTGTTCCTGACCTATTGGTAAATGTATTATTCAAACCAGGACCATACACATCAACCCCTGGTGCTACCAAATCAGGTTTTATATCCCCTTCTACTGAATATCCATGACCTGAGTTCAAATACAAACTATTCGTCACATGATTATATGCACCAAGGGTAGTCGCACGTCTTACATATCCTGGTGCTGTAATTGTTGTATCTGGATTTGACTTTAGAAAATTAGTTGACGGTTTAATAAAATCGTGAATTGGTAACCACATATTATATTGTCTATCCGATTCTGATCCTGGAAAAACACGTATTTTCCATATTCCCGGTGTTGGATTCTCAAGTCTTATCAATACTAATTCATTTCCACTTTGTAATTCAGCTAACTCATAATACACATATGCTGTGGTAGGTTCTAATAAGAAGGTAATCCGTTGTTTTTGATTTAATCTTGCAGGAATTTTATCAATATATTCTCCTCCTGGGGATATTAATCCAACAGAGAATGTGTGCAATGCTCCAGCCCATAGCTCCGTTACAAATCCATTTTCACCACTTTCCACAATGATCTCAACATCAACATAATCTTGATTTCCTGGGCCTCCAAAATAATGATGTCCACGATTTCCTTCATTACCAGCTGCAATCGTTACACCACTCCCAACCGCTCCTGCAAAAGAATTGATATAATCATCAAGATAGGAATCAGGATTGTGATCTCCTTGACTTGTTCCTAATCCGATACAGATTACAATTGGTCTAAGTAATCTTTCTGCTAATCTTAGTAGATAGCTAATGGCTAACATAATATCATTTTCTTGGTAACAGTTAGCTCCCTCTGGTATTTGATAAAATTCTCTTATATACTCTTTTGCTTCTTTCACTTTGACCATTGCTATCATTGCATCTGGTGCAACTCCAGAAAAATCATTGGCTTCATCCTCGTTTCCTGCGGCTACACCCGCTAAATACGTTCCATGTCCAATTGTATCAACGCTTGGAACTACACTTAATGGATCATCATTTTTCAATGCATTATTAATATCCTCTTCTGTATAGATTGTTCCATAGCCAAGATTATTATTCGGATCCGTACCTGGTATTGTCTGATCCCATATTCCCGCTATTCTTGTAGTGTTATCCGCATTCTTAAATACTGGATTTTGATAATCAATACCTGTATCTACAAAACCAATCAGTACATCTTTTCCTCTCAAATTTAGATATGGTTGTCTTCGTACTCTAATCACCCCCATTGATTCTAGCGCAGATTGATCCATCAATCCATAGACCTTAGGAAAGGAACGATATCCAAACTTTTCAAAGGAATAGATGATATCCCCTCTTCTTTTTACATAAATTGCTTTATTTCTGTAGTTTATTGTTGTTATGCAATCATAATTATATACTTTCACAAGCTCTTCGGTTACAGTAATTGCTTGTATAACGTAATCCGCATACTCATTTGAGTATATTATATCTTGGCAGGATTGGAATTCTTCCGAAGTAATCGGCATATATAATAACCTCCTTTATCTTGATATTATCATTGTATTCACTATAATATTGTTTGTATCTTGTTTTTCAAGACAAAAATGAGGCTGATGAAATGCAGCGTAAAAAACAATCCTGAGAAGGTGTGTGGCTATGGCGAACATAAAATAATCGTCATAGCCTTTCAACTTCTCAGGATTGTTTTTTACTAGTGTATGAATACCTTTAATTTTCAGTTAATTGTGGTGGTATATAACCTCTCATCTCAATTACAGGCCCACCTTTTTTCTCAATGTAGTCCCTTGTAATTGTAACACGACCAATGTTATCATCTTTTGGAATTTCATACATAATATCAAGCATAAATTCTTCAATAATTGCGCGTAGTGCTCTTGCCCCAGTCTTTTTCTCTAAAGCTTTTTCAGCAATTGCTTCTAATGCTCCATCATCAAATATTAAGTCTACCTCGTCTAATGCAAGTAATTTCTTATATTGTTTTAATATTGCATTCTTAGGTTCTTTTAAGACCTCTACTAACATCTCTTTTGTTAAGCCTTCCAAAGAATAGATAACAGGAAGACGACCAATGAACTCAGGTATCATACCAAATTCTCTAAGATCATCTACTGTAACCTTTTGTAAAAGGTTTGTATCATCATCATATTTATCTTTCAGTTCTGCACCAAAACCTATTGATGATTTCTTATTCAATCTTGTCTTGATTATCTTCTCAAGCTCAGGGAATGCACCTCCACAGATAAATAAGATGTTCTTTGTATTAACAGTGGTAAGCGGAACCATGGCATTCTTGTTTGTTGCTCCTACTGGCACTTCTACTTCTGCACCTTCTAATAGCTTTAACATACCTTGTTGCACACTTTCACCACTTACATCGCGATTTGTAGTACTTTTCTTTTTCGCAATTTTATCAATTTCATCAATAAAAACAATACCACGCTCTGCTTTCTCTACATCATTATCAGCAGCTGCTAATAATTTAGATATTACACTCTCTACGTCATCACCAATATATCCGGCTTCCGTTAAAGCTGTTGCATCTGTAATAGCTAATGGCACATTCAATAATTTTGCTAAGGTCTTAACTAGATATGTCTTACCACAACCAGTAGGTCCAATCATAAGCATGTTAGATTTTTCAATCTCAATATTATCCGTTGCATTGGCTGCTACACGTTTGTAATGGTTATACACTGCTACTGATATTACTTTCTTCGCATGCTCCTGTCCAATAACATAATCATCTAACTGACCTTTTATAATATGAGGGGCTGGGATACTATTCAAATCTATTGTTTTTGTATCCTCTTTCTTCTCTTCTTTTTTCTTCTTTAATTTCTGACTCTTTGGGATTTCATTCTGAACTCCACTAAAGTTCATCATTGGCCCTAAATTCATCATATCCATATAAGGAACATTACCAGAATTAATTGAATCAAACGTCTTTTGCATACAATCAGAGCATATACAGATATTATTTGGTATGTGTATCATCTTACCAACTTTACTCTCTGGTCTACGACAAATATAGCAGATATCCTCGTAATCGTCTTTATATTCATTTGCTTTCTCTATTGTTTTTTTATCTTTTTTGATATCTTTCACTTCGGAATCTTTTACTTCTTTTTTATCTGAATTGTTTGATTCTGTTACATCATATTCTATATCTTTATTCATATCATCTGACATAAATATCTTCTCCTCTATGTAGTTACTTCCTACAAACTCCCAGATTTGTAGCACATGTATAACTACTTTACTCTTTTATCAACTATCAACTATGTACATGTTATTATAACGTACTGATTCTTATAGCACAAGATTTTAATTATTAAAATTTATTAAACTAGATCTCCCTATTTCTTCTATAATATACACTCTTAATTCTCATTTTTCAATCTCATGTGACAAAATGATTAAATTATGCTACACTTATAGTTAACAACCTAACTTGGAGGTTTTTATGATTACAGGAAGTAAGGAATTAATTCGTGATATAAATAGTAATCTTGTGTTAACACAAATCGTTAACCATAGTCCCATATCAAGGTCCACAATTGCCAAAAAATTAGGTCTTACCAAAGCAACGGTATCTACTATTGTTGCAGACCTACTAGCAAAAAAACTAGTCGTAGAGATAGGCAGTGATGACACTAGCTTAGGTAGAAAACCTATACTCCTTAGCTTTAATCGTAAAGCGGGATATGCTATTTCTGTTGATATTGGTGAACAGGTGACTTCCGCTTTAATCACAGATCTACAAGGTGATGAACGGCAATTAAAACAAATTGCTACACCAAAAAGCAGTACTGATTTATGCACTGCTTTAATTGAATTACTTAGTTCGATGACTACAGACGTCTCTGAACGTCCTTATGGTATCGTTGGCATCACTTTAGGAATTCATGGGGTTATCTCAGATAACATAATCCATTTTACTCCTTATTATGATTTTACAGGTTGCAATCTTGTAGAAGAGCTTGAAGACAACTTTCACACAAATGTAATATTGGAGAATGAGGCTAATCTATCTGTTATTGGTGAGAAAACCTTTGAATATGACTATCCAAACATAGCTAATATCAGTGTGCATACGGGAGTTGGTCTTGGTATTCTTATTAATAGTACTTTATACTCAGGCAGTAAGGGGTATTCTGGAGAAATTGGACATACCATTGTTGACGTTGACGGCAAACCTTGTCCTTGTGGTAATCGCGGTTGTTTAGAACAATATCTTTCTGAACGAGCATTATTACAAGAATTAGCTAATAAAAAAGGACTTAATTCTATGGATTTTACAGATTTCAGCAAACTATATTGTCAAAAGGATTCGGATGCCATTTCAATAATGTCTACCTTCGTTCGTTATATGACGATCTGTGTGAATAATGTCCTTAATATGTATAATCCCGATCTTATTATTATTAATAGTCGATTTACTGCATTAGAACCTAATTTAATAACTCAGATTATAGACAACTTATCTAGCCGCATTAATAATTATCAAAAGATTGCACCTTCTATCCTTAAAGAGTCCTCTGTTTTACTTGGAGGCATCAGTGTGACAGTAAGCAGTTTCTTAGGTGTAGATGTCTCTATGATTCATTAATGCCATGTGTCATGAAAAATTCAAATAAAAATCTCAAACTATTGAATATCCTCCATAGAATTCAACCGTTTGAGATTTTTTAATTCAATATTCTATTTTGCTAATTTACTTTCGATCTGTGTCGCTGCATCTTCTAACCACACTGCATCGATATCCTCAGCTTCACCTGCATCAATCTTCTTAGCGATTTCTGGATTGATTGGAATCCTAGCTAATACATCTAAGTCATATTTCTTCGAAGTATCTTCCACATGACTTTCACCAAAGATAGATAATTTCGTGCCACAATTATCACATTCATAATAACTATAGTTTTCTATCAATCCTAGAATTGGTACCTTCATCGTCTTAGCCATATTAACCGCTTTGCCTACAATCATAGACACCAACTCTTGTGGTGATGTTACAATAATAATTCCATCTAATGGTAAGGATTGAAATACTGTTAAGGATACATCTCCTGTTCCTGGTGGCATATCAACAAACATGTAGTCAATATCTCCCCAGTTAACCTCAGACCAAAATTGCTTTACCGTTCCTGATACTACAGGTCCTCTCCATACAACTGGTTCTTCTTCATTATCTAAAAGCAGATTAAGAGACATTATCTTTGTTCCCATCTTAGTTTCTGCTGGTATGATTCCTTGTTCATTTGCCATCGCTTTTTCATGTACACCAAAAGCTTTTGGTATTGATGGTCCAGTAACATCTGCATCAAGAATTGCAGTATCATAACCTCTACGTCTCATTAAAGCGCAAAGGCATGAAGTAATTAAGGATTTTCCAACACCACCCTTACCACTTACTACACCGATTACCTTTTTTACATTGCTATATTCATTCATCTTTTCAAAGTTGCCTTCTCTTGATGGCTTTTGTGTTGGATTTTCTGATGGCTTTTGAGAAGCACATTTGGAAGGACAAGTTGAACAGCTGCTTGTACAATTTTCACTCATAATTTTATCTCCTATTCTCATATATTATTAATTAGTATTAGTAATATACTATTTATCTCCAGATCCCCTTTAAACAATATCATTAGTTACTATACTTTGATACCTATGACTGCATATTGCAGTTTTACTAAACTTATATATACAGTTTTAATTATACTACAGCATTATGTAAATTACCATACTCCTTAATGTAAATATTAGAAATTTAATCTATACATTTGCACAAAAATGACGTTTTAATTAATTTCTTGTAGCATTATGGCACTATATGTGCTACAATGCTATTTGGTGATATTTTCGCCCATTTGTGGGATTATTATATACAGTGTTTGCTTACAACCAAGAAAGGACAGATACTAATAATGAGTGATTTAATTAATAGTTTCGAGGAAAAATTAAGAGAACTAGTTTCCCTTGGCAAGAAAAACAAAGGTATTCTTGAAGTTGAAAAAGTTAATGATTTTTTCAAAGAGTTAAATCTTGATGTAAATCAAATTGACAAGATTTATGAATATCTCGAAAATCATAACATTGCAGTTATCAATTTAGTTGATGACGCTGAAGAAGAACCAGATGAAGATCTTCTTCTTGAATTAGAGAATGATGAAGAACTTGCTATGGTTGAGGATCTTGCTAGTACAGCCAATGTTATGAGCGATGACCCTGTCAAACTTTACTTAAAGGAAATAGGTAGTTATCCTCTTCTTTCAATCGCAGAAGAAATTGAATTAGCTAAGAAAATAGAGCAAGGCGATGAAATGGCAAAACAGACTCTCGCTGAATCGAACCTAAGACTTGTTGTAAGTATTGCAAAACGATATGTTGGTAGGGGTCTCTCTTTCCTAGATTTAATTCAAGAAGGTAACCTTGGGCTTATTAAAGCCGTTGATAAATTCGACTATACAAAAGGATACAAGTTCAGTACGTATGCTACTTGGTGGATACGCCAAGCAATTACTAGATCCATTGCAGATCAATCTCGTACCATCCGTATTCCAGTTCACATGTCAGAAGTTATTAACAAAACATACCGTATCTCTAGAAGTCTATTACAAGAGTTAGGACGTGAACCTACTGAGCAAGAGCTTGCAGATGCTATGAACATGCCTTTAGAAAAAGTTCGTGAGATACTTAAAGTTTCTGCTGATCCAATCTCTCTTGATACTCCTATCGGAGAGGAAGATGACAGTCACCTTGGGGATTTTATCCGCGATGAAACTATCGTTGGACCTGAAGATGCTGCTGCCTATTCTGTATTACAAGATCAGATTTCTAAATTACTTGATACATTAACAGAAAGAGAACAACGTGTATTAATTCTACGTTTTGGATTAAAAGATGGACGTACAAGAACTCTTGAAGAAGTTGGTAAAGAATTCAACGTTACAAGAGAACGTATCCGTCAGATTGAAGCAAAAGCTCTTAGAAAATTAAGACATCCTAGCCGTGCAAGAATGCTAAAAGGCTACGAAATTATATAATAAAGATGTGCCACTGCTGTAATTGTTGTTCAGCGGTGGCACATCTTTTATTAATTTTAAACTTGTATTTACTGGTACGCTATTTCATTATGCAGTGTCAAGTTGGAGTCTGTATTCTACAGGGCTCATCCAATGTAACGACTGCTTGATTCTTTTCTCGTTATAATATTTTATATACTTTTCGATTGCCTCTTTCAATTCATCATAACTACAATAAACAAAGCATAATATATTTCTTGTTTCATAATTCCAAAGAAGTTCTCCATTACAGAATTGTCATGACAGTTTCCTTTACCAATTTTTATTGTATAACAATGTAAGTCGCATTAATTAAAGGGTAATAACACATACATTCTTGTTATTACCCTTTTCTACATATATTCCTATACTTCTATGTATGATTATCTTACCTTAATTGTAAAATGAAACGCAACCCATTCATCTACAATTAAGAGTTATTTTA
>NZ_CBDLAM010000119.1:0-12572 GCF_965301125.1 Anaerosporobacter sp.
GTGTAATTATCTCCTTTCTAGAATTAATTTTCGTAAATTTTCGAAAATCTTTGTCTAAATTATAGCATTTACCATTTTAACTGTCAATACAATTATACCAAAACCTTACATAAAAGTATGTGAATAAAGCTATCTTAATTCACAAATATTTATGCTTATTTTTAGCATAATCACGAATTAATTTTAACTTATTGTAAATCGCATTTGAAGGTAGTATACTTTTTGTTAAGTATTGTATATTTATCATATAATACAAAAGGAGGATAAAATGGCTACTATTAAAGATATTGCCAATAAGTTAGGCATAGCTGTTAGTACCGTTTCGAAAGGACTTAATGGAGCTAGTGATATTAGCGATGAAATGCGCCAATTAGTACTTGATACAGCTGTTGAGATGGGGTATTCTTCTAAAAAGATGCGCAAACAAGGGAATCGCAAAGTGTGCATATTGATAGAGAATATGGATTATGAGAATATTGACCAGTTTGGTTACGAAATTGTAGTTGGTTTTAAACTCTCTGCAGCTAGACGTCACTGGGATGTAACAGTTATTCCTACAAATCTAAATATGCAAACACAAGAGAAATTCGATACCTATATGCTAAAGAACGGATATAGCGGTGCATTTTTACTTGGTTTTTCCCTTCATGATGATTGGGTAAATCAGCTTCATAAAACAACTGTTCCAACCGTATTATTTGATAACTACATAGGAAACAATAATCATGTAGGTTATGTCGGAACAGACAGTTTTGAAGGTATTAATAATGCAGTTGCACATCTATATGAACTTGGACATACAAAAATCGCATTCTTAAATGGTTCAAAAAACTCAATGGTATCTGAAGAACGTTATCAAGCCTTTGTACAGAGTATGGAATCATGTGGATTAACACCTCGTGAAGAACTAATTGAGTATGGTTATTATGTTCCAGATTGTGCAAAATATCACGTTCCAACTTTTCTTAAAAACGGAGCAACTGCAATTATATGTGCAAGTGACTTGATTGCATCTGGTGTTATATCTGAACTAACGAAAATGAATCTTCGAGTACCAGAAGACGTAAGTGTTATCGGTTATGATGATCTGCCTATTGCCTCTCAACTTAATCCACCACTTACAACAATAAGGCAAGATCGAATTGACTTAGGTAAGAGTGCTTTCTTGTTATTAGACGGTTTGATTCATAACGTAACAATTAGTAAGCTGTTATTACGTGCTAAATTCATTAGCAGAGGTTCAACTGGTGAATGTTCTAACACCGCAGTTGCTAAGAAAACAGCAGAAAAAATAACTGAATAAAAAAGGAAGTTTGCTAATGCAAACTTCCTTTTTTATTCTTAATCTACTTATCTATGCACGGAATCCTCGTTCCCTTTGATTTGGATCCACATACATCTCATTCAAAGAACCTTTTCCATACGTTAATCCAGCATACACTTGTTGTGTATTACTCATTAATGGCTCCCTTTTATCTTGTTTAGCAACTTCAATAAACCCTTTCAGTAAACTAGAAAGGACCTTATTCGCACTTTCAAGAGGTCCAATTTCTTTTTTTAATGTAGCCTGAATAAGTTGTTTATTACAATATAGATATAACTGCATCAAGTCATAAGAAACTGGATATTTAAAATCTAATGTATTAATCAACTCATTTACAAACTTAACTGCATGGTCCAAATCGCGTGTAAACTTTGTATAATCCTGCGCGCTGAACGCCTCTTTTGCACTCTCTATATCTTTCATTATAATCTCATAAACAATTACTACAAGTTCACTCCCATTAGCCTGCGTTATTCTTGCTGTAAAAGCTCTCAAATCCTCATTATTCATAATTTACACGCATACCTTTCCTACTAATATTAACCTTGAAGTAATGAAAGAATTGTTTGCGGACGTTGATTTGCCTGTGCAAGCATGGAAGTACCAGCTTGTGATAATACTTGCATCTGTGTATATTGTGCCATCTCTTCCGCCATATCCGTATCTTCAATTCTTGATAATGCTTCTGTCATGTTTTGGCCCGTTGTATCAAGGTTAGCAATAGAATGCTCTAAACGGTTTTGGTAAGCACCTAATTTTGCACGAATAGAAGATACTTCTGTAATAGCATCATCGATTTTAGTAATTGCTTTTTCTGCACCTTCTTGTGTAGTCATGTTAACAGTATCAATACCTAATGTTTTTGGTGTGACTTGTGGAATTCTAACTTCCATTGTTTGTCCTTCGTTAGCACCAATTTGTAGAATCATTGGGCCTGATGACAATACATCGATCTTAATCTCTTCGCCTACTACAGCATTCTCACTAATTTCAATCTTCATACTGAAACCACTATGATCTGTAATTGTAACGTCCTTTCCATCAGATGATGTTGTCGCTGTTGAGTTAAATTGACTATCTACGTTTTGATATTTGTTCCCAACACCCGTCGCATAAGATATCTTTGCATCCTCACCAAGTGTTGCTTTGACTGATGTACTATCAAATCCTAAACTTGTTGCAAGTTCATCACTACTAGAATTAATTTCAATTTTATAATTAGAACCATACTGTTCACTAGTAAAGGTCATAGCTTTTGTAGTATCATCCATACTAACTTTAATATTCATAGAGTCACCAAGATTACGAATCTTTTCATAGATATCATCTACTGTGTCTGTATCTAGGATTTCAATCTCTTCTCCATTAAGACAGAACGTACCACTAACTCCACCTGTAACGCCATCTGGTACTTCATATTCTGTTTGTGTAGGTACTTGATCAATTGTAATCAAATAAGAACCAACACCAACACTATCTGACAAAGAAACTAGATTTGCAGTTGAATCACTACTATATGATTTTCGATCAATATCACCATTTAATAATTTCTTTGTATTAAATTCTGTCGTATCTGATATTCTTCGAATTTCTTCGTTTAATTGATCAATTTCTTTTTGTATGGCTTCTCTATCTGAGTTTGTGTTAGTACCATTAGATGCTTGTACTGCTAGTTCTCTCATTCTTTGTAACATAGAACCAACTTCTGATAATGCGCCTTCTGCTGTTTGAATAACTGAGATTCCATCTGAAGCATTATTAGAAGCTTTTTCTAAACCTGCAATTTGTGTTCTCATCTTTTGAGAAATTGCCATACCTGCTGCATCATCTGCTGCACGGTTAATTTTTAAACCAGAAGATAATCTCTCTAAACTCTTGTCCATCTTACTATTCGTTGTATTAAGATGCATGTTTGCTTTTATTGCCGAAATATTATGATTAATTCTCATTGTATCACCGTATCCTCTCTTGTTTCATATATATCTTACATATACGTAACTAAATCCGTAGTGTTTCTATTGTTTTTCTTGTTCCATATTTTTCACTAATATAACAAAGGATTTTGCAACTTGATACAATTCCTTGGTTGTAACATTAGCTGCTTCATCGGAAGCCTTAGCTTCATGATTCGAATTAAGTCCTCTTGCCTTATACGACCTACCACTTAATTTCTCAACTCCAATATCCATTTGTCCAAGAGAAATATTTTGCTTTTCTAAGTTATCTGTAATTACTCCAATATTACTCTTTACCATTTCACTGGCTTCCTGGTTATCACATAAGATAAGCCCTTTTGCTTGTCTATCATGTACTTTGAACTCAGCTTCTATTGTTCCATAACGGTTTGATTGTACTGACATGGTAACTTTACTATCTTGCTTTCCTGAATTATTAATTACAGTCAAAGAAATATTCGTAATGCTATCGCCAACTTTAACCGGTATATCATAATACTCGTTACGGTTCAATACATTGGATAACTTAATTGCCCCACGTAATATCTGAAAATCATTAACTTGTTTTGCATTAATATCTGGATTACTTATCTGATTACTTAGTACAGTATCAGCAATCTGGGCAAAACTTGATAAACCTTTTTGTAAACTTTCTTTATCTTCAAATGTATCTACGATAGAATTCAATGCTTCTTCTACTTGTTGCTCCCAATCATTATTGGAATCTGTATTGGTATGTTCTATATCCTTGGCATTATTTAAGATTTGCTTAAATACATTAGGATTGTAATTAAGTAAGACCTGCGCTTGCCTAATGGATTGAATACTTACTGGAACATTATGACCTGAAAGGAAACTGATAGTCTCATCACTACCTTGCGCTAGATCTCGAATCTCTTTTACTTGTTCATCGTAGTATTCCTGTTTAATTTTCGAATCTTCAGGCGTATCATTAAGCATATCACGTAGTTTTTCTAGTGAAAGCCCTGACCACCCTTCATTCTCTACTATATCTTTCATCTGGGATGGTGAGATATTTGCTAGAATGTCTTGTAATAACATCTGATTATAACTTGTGGTAGATTCGGAGTTATTGTTATTGCTTTCATCTGTTTCCTCAGTTCCAAATCCATTATTAATCTGAGTTGTAATAGAATCCGATTTGTAAGTTATGTCAGACAACATGCCAAATGAGTCGTCTATTACCTTATTCATGCTTCCAGATCTCTTCGTTCTAACTTCTGTAAGGAGATTTCCAAGTGTAATATCTCTTCCACTCTTTACTAATGAACCGATTGCTGCACCATCTGTTTTCTCAACATTATGAAGCAAACGATATATACCAATATAAGCATCCCTTTCGCTCTGTGTAATTCCATCTTGTTTTTCTAGTTTACGTAGATATCTGGCATATCCATCTTCATCCGAGATTCCATTCTCATCCTTAAACTGTTTAATCTCTTGGTTCAAGGCATCCAGCGGGATATCTATTGGATTTTTATTCTCACGAATGAAATCCATCGTTACAGAAGGGGTAAGATTTTTTAGTAGATAATTTACCTTCTCATCATATTCCTTCATTAACGTAATATTTTCACTAGTTATCTCCATTCCATTGTATCCAAGCATTCTTACAGCTCTTTGATTTGCTACCGTATCTTCAAGATTTAAGGAATCTAAGATTTCGGTCATACTATTCTTGAATGCTTTTTGTATGGAGTCACCCATATCTTGTCTTGGCATTGTCATTAATGTCTCATAAGATTCATTAGCCGTAGCAAACTTGGCCTGACAACTTGTTCCTGCTTCATGTAAGGCTGCAATCGTAACGCTCTCTCTACTTGTAAATGTATCAGCAAGTAGATTACTTGGCATCCACTTTAATTCATTTACCTTTTGCGTTGTATCCCTAAGAATAGCAATATTCTCAGAAGTCTCAGCCATTTTACTTTCTTTTAGCAAGTTTTTATAATATTCATCTTCAATATTACGAAGTTCTTCTATAACTCTTTCAAGACTTGTTGTATCAATAGAAATACCTTTGGATACCATCTTTTGCCCCGATTCTAATGTCATCTTCAATCGAATCTCTTCTAATTGACGCTTTGTCTCAACCGCCTTAATATCAATTTCGCTGGCTACAACCACATTAGCAGGGGTAATATTAATTTGTTCTTGTTCCTTCTTAAGAAGCTCTATTGTTATCTCTTTTCTATCATACTTCTTCGTAGTTTGGACAATTGCTTCATCCGTAATTGACTTAACATCTTCAATTAACTTCTCTATATCATCGTTACCTGTTTTCGTAAGTACAGTATCTTCTACCATATTACCTTGCTCCATGGTATGAATCATTTGGTCTAAAACCTTAGATGAACTATATGTATCTTTTAACGTAATAAGAGTATCTAACTTGTTCAGTGTTTCTTTCGTTAATGGTAGTTCATTATCCAGGATCCATCTTGCTTGGTTTCTAGTTTCTTCGTTAACCTCAAACCCAGCTTCTTCTATAACATTATCTATCTGGCCTTGTATCGCTTCATAATCTTGGTCAGATAATGCACTTGTTTCTTTCACAAAAGCACTATAGCTTGCCTTATATACATTTCCTATTGTAATATCTAATTCATTGTTGATTAGATACTCAAATGAGTTACTTGATAGATTTGGAATTGTTTCAGCCAAATTCATACCATTCAATAGCTTTGATATATTTGATTGTGTAATTGGTAAATTACTACTCTCAAGTTTTTCTATTATTTGTTCTGCATAAGGAGACGTTTTCAGGATATTCTTAGCTATCTTCTCAACATCTTCCTTAAACTCTTTATTATTCTCTATCTGTTTCTCAATACTTTGTTCTTTTTCAGTTCTTTGTTCTTTAATACGACTTAAAGCTCGTTCTAGTCGTTCTAATTCGTACTGCTTATAATCATAACCTTCTGCTTCAAGATCCTCACTGTCTTTACCTGTCATCCGGTTTGCAGTCTCTTCTAAATCTTCTTCTGTATCTTTTTTCTTATTCTCAGCTGCTTCTTCTAATCGTTTATTAAAAGAAGTCTGATCTGCTTCCACCTTAGTGCAATATGCTTGTATACTCTGAGCAGACTCTTTATCGATTCCAACTTCCTTAAGAACAACACTCGTAGCGGATATATCCATTATCTTAAACTTCTTAATAGCACCTTCCGTGGCACCTTGCACTGACGATTTGGGAACATTTAATTCTTTGCCATTAAAGTTGATGGAAATCTGATCCGAAACGCTTGTTATTATCCCTTCAATTTCATCTCCCTTTTTTCCTAACGACAAGAGATTATCACTATCTGCTTTTGTTGATGTTATATCTGTACCAGATACCTGGGAATTAACATTTTGTACGTTCATTGATTTCACTCACCTCTTTATTTTAATCTAGTCTCACTATAATGTATTTCGACCATAGCAAGCAAAAACTTAAGCTAAATTAATAAAAAAGTGATTTTATAAAACAGTAATACAAACAAAATAGGACTCATTAAAAAGGTACACCCGCCACAAGCGTACGTTTTAATAAGTCCAATTTCATAACAGTCTTTGCCCTCTTACGTTCCCCAACGTCAACAAATCCTTTAGTCATTTTACTGTTTAACGACCTTCTCTATCTTATCAAGCTTTGTAAGATTTGTCAATAGATAAGCTGTTTTATATTATTTCTTTGTTAGATTTTCGATTCATTTCGATTTAATGTGCCTTGTTTCTTTCAAAAGTGCACTATATATTTATAATCCATCCCTTTATTCAGTGAAAGTAAACATCATAAACGATAGTCCCGGTACCTCTAATTTTATCTTATAAGGCTGATTATTATATTCTCTCTTTACCGCTTTAGCCGACGTAATAACTCCATTGCCTTTTCCACCAAATTCAGATGCATCGGAATTAAAAATCTGTGTGTAAGTTCCTGGTGCAGGAACTCCTATTTCATAATTTTGTCGGTCTACAGGAGTAAAGTTACATACGCATAGAAGATGATTTTTCTGTGTTGTTCCTCTTCTAACAAACGCTACTAAGCTCAGTTCTGGATGCATATTATCAAGCCACTCAAATCCATTTGTTTCACAATCATTTGCATAAAGAGCATTATACTTTTTATATAAATGATTTAGGCTTTTTACATATTGTTGCATCTGTGCATGCCTTTCATACCCTAGTATCCCCCAATCAAGACTCCTTGCTTCACTCCATTCTTGCCATTGGGCAAATTCCTGTCCCATAAATAATAATTTCTTGCCGGGATGGGCGTACATAAAACCATAAGCTACGCGAAGATTTGAGAATTTATCATCATATTCTCCTGGCATCTTCTGAATCATGGAACCCTTACCATGTACAACCTCATCGTGAGATAATACTTGTATGAAATTCTCGCTATATGCATACATCAGACTAAATGTTAACATACGGTGATTAAACTGTCTAAAATATGGATCTAATTTCATATATTCTAAGAAATCGTTCATCCATCCCATATTCCACTTATACAAAAAACCAAGACCATTCATTGATGCTGGTGCGGTAACTCCTTGCCAAGAAGTAGATTCCTCTGCAATCATCATTGCCCAAGGTAATTTTTCTTGAACAACCGAGTTCATATGACGAAAGAACTCAACAGCATCTAGATTCTCCTTGCCACCATTCTTATTAGGAATCCAGTCCCCAGCATTCCTACCATAGTCAAGATATAGCATCGAAGCTACTGCATCTACTCGTAGTCCATCTATGTGGAACTCCTTTAACCAAAACAAAGCATTGGCAAGCAAGAAATTACTGACCTCTTTCTTTGAATAATTAAATACATACGTACCCCACTCTTTATGTTCTCCCATCTTAGGATTTGGATAATCATATAGGGGTTGCCCGTCAAATCTACTAAGACCAAAATCATCTTTAGGAAAATGTGCCGGTACCCAATCCAAGATGACACCAATCCCTTTTCTATGAAGATAATCTACAAAAAACATAAAGTCTTCTGGCTTTCCATAGCGTCTCGTTGGTGCATAATATCCTGTTACTTGGTAGCCCCATGACCCATCAAAAGGATGCTCGGCTATTCCCATCAGTTCAACATGGGTATATCCCATATCAGCCACATATTCTGCTACTTCTACAGCTAATTCACGATAATTATAGAATCCATCTTCTGTATTATCATTATGTTTTCTCCATGACCCTAGATGCATCTCATAGATAGACATAGGCTCTTGTCTCAAAGATGTACGATCTTTCTTATATTTCTTTCTCTCCCACTCCTTATCTTCCCAACTATAACTTGTTAAATCAGCAACAATAGATGCATTCTTTGGTCTGAGCTCTGATGAATTAGCATAAGGATCTGACTTGTATACTATTACATCATCTCTAGTCCTTATCTGATACTTATACACAGCTCCCACTTCCACACCCGGAATAAATAATTCGTGTATACCGGAAGTTTCTAACATACGCATAGGATGCAGCCTTCCATCCCAACAGTTAAAATCACCAACAACACTAACCTTTCTAGCATTGGGTGCCCACACTGCAAAATAGGTTCCCTTAACCCCATTAACAGTCATCACATGAGCTCCTAGCTTCTTATATATCTCATAATGGGTTCCATGACTAAAAAGATGCGTATCTAGATCTCCGATTAACGAGTCAAAGGAATATGGATCTGCGACTGTAACGGTGGTATTATCCATGTATCTGGTTCGTATTTCATATGATTTAATTTCATTTCCCTCATTCAATACTACATACAGTCCCTTATTCTCATATGGTAGCATAGGATATTCTCTATTCGTTTTTTTATCAATAATCACTACTTCACTGGCATTAATACGAAATGTGATAAATAGTTGTCCCTCCTCAACTTTATGCATACCCAATAACTGATGAGGGTGATTATTAATTTCTCTATACAGTTCGTCTAATTCAACCTGATTAATATACTTACTTACCTTCTCAACCATACTGTAACCCTACCCTTCTTCTCCTTGCTACGTAATTTAGGCAATTGCGAAACTCTTAGTAGTAATTACCTATAACAAATCTATTCCTTATTTCACACATTGTAAGACCATTCCATTATTTGGTGGAACCTTGATATCTAATTTTCCATTCTCTACTGGATATTTCACGTCTGTTAATAAATTGCATACTTCCCCACAAGATACAGGTAATGAAACATTAATTGTTGCTTCATTATCATCATTATTAACTATTATTACTGTTGCTTCTTCCTTATCAACTCTTGCAAATGCATACTGACGATTTGTAAGAAGCAACTCCTTATATTCCCCTTGTTGTAATGTCTGGTTTTCTTTCCTAATTGCTGCTAGCGATATAAGAAGCTTCGTTAATGATTCACATGTATTCTTACTTGGACTCTTTGTGTAATCAGATAATACTATTCTTGGTCTAACCCCATCATCTGAGTTATTTTCTTTCTTACCCTCGATTCCAAATTCAGAACCATAATAAATCGATGGAACACCTGGTAGAGTATATAGTAGAATGTATACTGGTATAAGATGCTCTTTATTCGTTAATTTATTATAGATTCTATCTACATCATGATTATCTACAAAGCTATAGAGGTTAGCATTCTTAATAATGCCTCCATCTGGATCAAATAATCTCTTAGCAGTATGTGCTATCTCGAAATAATTGTGGTCGTTGTGTCCTGAATACAATCCTTTATGTAATTCGTAATCAGTTACACTATGTAACATCTCATCATTAACCCATCTGCTGTAATCGCCATGGATTACTTCTCCCATTAGCCAGAAATCTTCTTTTACTGTATTGCAAAAGCTTCTCATTTCTTTCATAAATTCAAAATCCAGTACATCTGCACAATCTAAGCGAATACCATCAATATCAAATTCATCCACCCAGAATTGTATTACATCAAATATATATTGTCTTACCTCTGGATTTTTCTGATTAAATTTGGCCAGTAATTGATATCCTCTCCAGCCTTCATATGAAAATCCATCATTATATTCTGTGTTTGAACCAAAATTTACGTTACAATACCAATCTCGATACTGTGAATTTTCTCTCTTTTCTCTTAAGTCTTTGAATGCAAAGAACTCTCTTCCTGTATGATTAAAAACCCCATCTACTACAACTTTAATTCCATGTTCATGGCATTGCTTTACAAAGTAGATGAAATCCACATTGTCACCTAGTCTACGGTCTACTAGTCGGTAATCCGTCGTTTCATATCCATGCCCTACCGACTCAAATAAAGGGCCAATATATAAGGCATTACACCCCAGTTGTTCCATATGAGGTATCCATTCTTCTAATTCCTTCATTCTGTGGGTAGTGGTAACCCCATCATTCAATTTCTCCGCTCCACACAAACCAAGTGGATAGATGTGATAAAAAACTGCCTTGTCATACCATTTTATCATTGTTATCTTATGCTCCTCTCTAAATATATATCTTAATGTCAGGATTGTATTTGTGTCTCTTTAAGTAAATATGCAAAACTCACATCCACCTAGCGTTGCTTATTACACTACAATACCATACATAAACTGATGGACAAGAGAATAGATTGTCTTGTCATCGACAAGCTGCTTATTCGGATCTTCCCTCTCATAATATACAAGTATATAGTTGTTCAATATTCCAGAAAAACCTATAGCAAATTGTTCCTGCCTTCCATTCATATTCCCTAGATACCCTGCTGCTTGTTCAAAGATTCCACGTATTATAGCAAATTGTTCTTTCATATAAGGACTAATTGCCTTATACGTCTCATTCTCTCTAGCAGAATAGAATAATGATAAGGTGAGGTAATAGAATCTCATATCAGATTCCGCTATGGTGAACATTGTCTTTGCATAACGTTCTAGCGAATATACTAGATCTCCGTTATAATACGCCGCTTTTCGCAATTGATCATTCATCTTACAGCAACGTTCCTGTAAAAGCGCCTCCAAAAGACCATATTTACTTTTAAAATAATAATACAAAGTAGGCTTGGTTATTCCCGCCAAAGTAACTATCTCTTGAACACCTACCGCGTCATAACCTTTCTGATAGAATAGATTTAACGCACATTCTAGTATCTTCTCTCTGTTATCAAGTTCTTGTAATTGTTCCACCATACACCTCCAATATTCATTGTTAAGTTTAGTATACCAATCGGTATACAACCTGTCAATACATATGTTAGAGGAGAGTTATTATCAAGGTCCATGCTGCAGGTATAGAAAAGACAGCTACAGATCATCTATTATTAATACATTATTATTAATATAAGTACGCTTCATAGAATTATTGGTACTTATATCAAAATTTTACATAATATATATTGACATTTAAAAGCACATGGTTTATCATCAATATATGAACAATTATTCATATATTGATATATTAAGTATTAAAGGAGAGATACTATGCCAGATAAAAAACACGTCGAAACCTGCTCTTGTAAATGCGTACATGAAGATCTCTTGAATTCTGTAAAACCAGTAATGCCAGATGAAGAGATACTATATGATTTAGCAGAACTTTTCAAGATATTTGGTGATACAACACGAATAAAAATCTTATGTGCACTTTTTGAATCTGAAATGTGCGTATGCGATATCGCTGAACTACTTAGCATGACACAATCTGCAATTTCTCATCAGCTTCGTGTTCTGAAATCTGCCAAACTAGTTAAGAACCGTAAAGAAGGAAAAGTTGTCTACTACTCCTTATCCGATGACCATGTAAAACGAATCTTTGATCAAGGTCTTTCACATGTTCTTGAATAAACCTACTAATAATTACTATGAAAGGAGCTTACTATGGAATCAAAAAAGTTCGTATTTAACTTAGAGAATCTTGGTTGTGCGAATTGTGCTGCTAAGATGGAAAAGAAATTAAAATCCTTAGATGGAATTGATGAAGTCCAAATTAATTTTGTTAATAAAAAGCTATTTCTTACATTCCAAGAGCCAAAACATTTAGCAGACTTACAACCAACTGTGCAAAAAATCTGCAGTGGTATCGAAAGTGAAGTAATTGTATCCCCTATACAATCCGTTGCAAGCACAACTACTGTAGAACCTTTCTCCGATCAACACGAGAAACATGACGCTTGTGGTTGTGGTGGTCATCATCATGAGGAACACGAAGACTGTGGTTGCGGTGGTCATCATCATGAAGATCACGATGACTGTGGTTGTGGTAATCATCATCATGAGGAACATGGAAATCACAAGCACGAAGAGCACTCTTCCAATCACACACATAACCACTCACAC
>NZ_CBDLAM010000120.1:0-6683 GCF_965301125.1 Anaerosporobacter sp.
TAAAATAACTCTTAATTGTAGATGAATGGGTTGCGTTTCATTTTACAATTAAGGTGTAAATAATTCTCAAAAAAAGCCAGCGTCTATAGACGCTGACCTATTATCACAGCATATTATTAAGATACAACTAATATAACTATAACTTCAACTTAGCAAATGCATCAGCAAAAGCATTGTTAATTGGTTCTTTCGCTTCTTTTTGTTGCTTCTTCAAATAATTAGCAACATCTTTCTTTGATACACCTGCTCCTTCCTTTTTACGACGTTCTTGGAATGCAGATAGCTTTTCTTTGTGACCACACTGACAAGTAAATACTTGTGCATCCCCTTTACCACATAACTCCATCTTTTTATGACATACTGGACATCTAGCATTACTTGTTCTTGCTATAGTTTCTCTGTGTCCACATTCACGATCTTGACAAACAAGCATACGACTATTTTTACCTTTAACTAATAGCATTCGTTTGCCACATTCAGGACACTTGGAGTTCGTTAAATTATCATGACGATACGTACCGTCTCCACCTTTAATTTCTTCTACTATCTCTATAGAATAAGAACGAATTTCCTTCATGAATTGTTCTTTTTTTAATGTTCCTTTTGCAATCTTACCTAATTTCATCTCCCAATCTGCTGTAAGTTCTGGTTTGCAAAGTTCATCAGGAACTAATTCAAGTAATTGTTTTGCTTTGGATGTTATGAATATATCTTTTCCACGTTTTTCAATTAAGAAGTTTGAGAATAATTTGTCTATGATATCAGCTCTTGTTGCTACTGTTCCAAGTCCACCTGTTTCCCCAAGTGTCTTGGCTGCTTCTTTATCATAATGTTCCATATATTTAACAGGGTTCTCCATTGCAGACAATAATGTAGCTTCATTGAAAGGTGCTGGTGGTTTTGTTTTTCCTTCTGTCACTAGTACAGATACTCTATTAATATAATCACCAGGTTGCAGTTTTTTCATCTCATCATTCATAGAGATAAATTGCTCTTTCATCAGGCTTTTACTACCTTCATCATTATCCTCTTCTAAGTCGTAGTCTTCTGATGAATCATTATCTTGTTCTGATACATAAACCTCTTTAAAACCTAGCTTTTTTACCACCTTTGCTTTCGCAGTGAAAGTTTCACCACCATATTCGATCTCTATATTGGTTTGTTCGTATTCAAATGGTGGATATAGTACAGCTAAGAATCTACGAACAACTAAATCATAAATCTTACGTTCATCACTTGACATATGCTCAAGATTTACATATTGTTCTGTAGGTATTATTGCGTGGTGATCGGAAACCTTATTGTTATTAACATAACTTCCATTACCTTTTATCTCTGTATTAACTAGACGACCTGCTAATTTCTTATAAGGACCTACCGCACAAGCTCGTAATCGTTCAGAAATAGTTGGTACTACATCTGTAGTAAGGTATCTGGAGTCCGTTCTAGGATAAGTTAACACCTTATGATTTTCATACAGACGTTGCATGATATTAAGAGTTTCTTTGGCAGAGAAATTATATCGCTTGTTGGCATCTCTTTGTAATTCAGTTAAATCATATAGCGCAGGAGAATAGCTTTTTTTAGCTGTTTTCTTTACTTGTGTAACTTTTGCTTTCCCATCACTAGATTGTAACTTCCTATACAAATCATCTATTCTACTCTTGTCGAATGTTGTATTGCTATGTGTTTTTCCATCAATCCATGAAAAACTTAACCCCATACTCTTTGCTTGCAAACTATAATATAGTTTTGGTACAAACTTACGAATCTCCTCTTCTCGTTTTGCAATCATTGCTAACGTTGGTGTTTGAACACGGCCACATGATAACTGTGCATTATACTTGCATGTTAAAGCACGCGTTGCATTCATGCCCACTAACCAATCAGATTCTGCTCTAGCTACAGCAGCCGCATATAGATTGTCGTATTCTTTTCCATCCTTTAGGTGAGAAAATCCGTCTTTGATTGCTCCATCGGTAACAGATGATATCCAAAGACGCTTAATTGGCTTTTTGCAGCCTGACTTTTCAAGTATCCATCTTGCTACTAATTCTCCTTCTCTTCCAGCATCCGTTGCGATGATAATATCACTAACATCCTTACGATTTAACTGTGCTTTCACTGCATTGAATTGCTTTGCTGTTTGTTTAATTACTACTAGTTCCATTCTAGGAGGTAACATTGGTAAGTGTTCCATCTTCCATTCTTTGTATTCCTCTTTATACTTTTCAGGATCTGCTAATGTTACCAGATGTCCAAGTCCCCATGTGATGATATATTTACTACCTTCTATAGCTCCATTTACCTTTTGGTTGCATTTGAGAACTCTTGCAATATCTCTTGCTACAGATGGTTTTTCTGCTATTACAACTGTCTTCATTCTTTTTATTATTCCTTCCTTATTAATTCTATCTAAATGTTGTCCTTATGACTTATACTTATATATTATACTTTATAAATAATACAAAGCAAGTGTAATTAGCAATACTAGTAGATGTAAAATAGCGGTTACAAAAATCTTGTAACCGCCTTAAGTACATTATATAAAAACTTTTATAATCCTAATATCTGCTTTTTCTTAGCATCAAATTCCTCTTGAGAAATAATACCGTTGTCTAGTAACTCTTTAAACTTCATTATTTCATCTGCACCACTTACTTGTTGTGTCTGTGTAGCTTGCTGAGTGACTTCCGCTTTTGCACACAAGCTATCTAAAAACGAAATAACTCTATTTGCCTCCTGTTTGTATAAGTTATAGGTCATACTTCCACTTTTAACACTTGTTCCAAAGGGTATAAACTCAAGTATTATTTGATTTTTATACTTGTTACTAAGTGAAATTCTTATTTTCATGCTTTTAATTTCAGTTTTAGTTTTCTTCTTTCCTGTCACTCCACCAACAACTGCTCCGACTCCACCAAACAGAAGTGCCCCAGCTGCTGCTCGTCCCAATCCGCCTTTTCTTATAGAATCTCCATCTTCAGTCAACTCGTAATCAATTATTTCACTATAATCATATAATGTAGGATTCTCCGGTTTTTTCACATTAGAACAATACCACTTTTTCATATTTGAATCTTCACGTAAAAAAGAACTGCTGCATTTTATTTCATTAGTTGTAACGAATGATGTAAACTCGTTTTTATTAGTCTCCCTTACTTGAAAATGCTCTTTAATATTTTCAACTGTCTGAAATGGTAACATAGAAGCTTCCATGTCTACTTTTTTTGAACATTCTTGGCACAAAGAAACTTTATCTTTAATCTTCACACAGAACATACCCTTAACTTGATTACCACAGACAGGACAACTTTTTTTGCTAAATAATCCCATTGCAATAAACCTCCGTCAATAACAATATCTTATATATATTTCTGATTATTTCTAATCCGATTAATTGTAACATAATTATCTATAAAAGTCATTATAAATGTCATAAAATGTCGCTACTGTTACCATACTAATATTGGATACACGTGATTAAATATGTCAATAAGGATCAATTTATTGGATTAAACTAAGTGTTTACAGATCACAGACTTAAAAAAATAAAAGAACCACCACACTTTTACCAAAATGCAGTAGTTCTTTTGCAAAATTCAAAATATTAATTTAGGACAACATATCATTATATAAATAAGTTAACATTGGATTCTTCTGCATCTCCAAGATAAGAAGCAACTCCTGCGAATTCAACTCCATCAATTAATTCTTCTTTTGTAATTCCCATAATATCCATTGACATAGTACAAGCTATTAATTTAATACCTTGAGCCTGCGCCTGTTTCATTAGCTCTTCCAATGAATTAACATTCTTGTCTTTCATAACCTTTTTCATCATAGCAGTTCCCATACCTGCCATATTCATCTTAGAAAGTTTTAACTTCTTTACTCCTCTTGGCATCATTTTTCCGAACATTGCATCTATGAATGGCTTCTTCACTTTCTTTTTATCGGATTTTCTAAGAGCATTTAATCCCCAGAAAGTAAAGAACATCGTAACGGGTCTTCCCATTGAAGCTGCTCCATTTGCAATTATAAAAGAGGCTAAAACTTTATCTAAATCGCCGCTGAAAACGATTAGTGTTTTTCCTTCTCTATCGTTATTAATACTTGGTTTATTTTCTTCAGAAGATCCCTTTTTAATTGTTACAACATTTTCTTTATTTTGACGTTCACTTTTAATATATGTGTTACCAGTTCTTCTACACCAAGACTGAATATCCTTGACAAATCCCATATCTGTTGCTGTGACTTGTAATAATTCTTTATCATTCATGTTAGATATTGCTTCATTAACCTTCATAATCGGACCTGGACACTGTAATCCACTACAATCTAATATTTTAATTTCTTTTGTTATTATTTCTTCTTTTTGATTCATCGTATCTTCTTTCATAAGTTCATTTTGATTGTTAATATATTCTGCAACTTGTAACTCATCATCCTGTAAACGCTCAGCATAATGCATGGATTTATAGAATGTTAAACCTCCAGCTAAAACTGAAACTTTCTTAAAACCATTCTGCATTAATATTCTAGAAGCATTGTACGCACGTACACCAATTGCACAGTAAACAACGATTGGTAAATCTTTATCAAGTTCATTCATTCGTTGTCTTAATTGTCCTAAAGGAATATGATAAGAATCTGGAATTTCAAATACCATACGTTCCACATCTTCCGTTACATCAAGTATTACGGTATCCTCTTCTAATTCATCTAATTCGCTTACTTGTGTAAGTGTAACGAGTCCATTCAAGATATTCTCAGCTACAAAACCTAGCATATTAACGGGGTCTTTTGCAGAAGTAAATGGTGGTGCATAAGCAAATTCTAGCTCTTCTAAATCATAGATGGTACCACCTAAACGAATTGTAGTTGCTACTGTATCAATTCGCTTATCGACTCCTTCCTGGCCAACTATTTGACAACCTAAAATCTTACCTGATGTATCAAAATGCATCTTTAAAGTAATCGGGGTTGCTTCAGGGTAATATCCTGCATGAGATTTTTGATTAATTAGTGCTGTGTAATAATCTACATTTTTTGTTTTACCATAGCTTTGAAGTTGTTTTTCATTTAAACCTACACTAGCTACATCGTAATCAAAAACCTTAGCAATAGAAGCTCCAAGGGTTCCCTTATATGTTATTAATTCCTGAGTATTCAACTTGTAATTTACATCATTCGAATTAACTTTAGCGGTAATGATGTCAGCAACAATTCGTCCTTGTTTATTAGCGGGGCCAGCTAATGGAATCATAGTTTTTTTATCTAAGATCGGATTTGTAACTTCTATTACATCTCCAACGGCATAAATATCTTCTATTGAAGTTTGGAGATGTTCATCTACAACAATTCCCCCACGTTGATTAAGAGTTATACCCGCTTTTTTAGCCAATTCGCTATTTGGTCTAATTCCTATGGCTAGAATAACGAAATCTGTTTCTAGTTTTTTACCGCTTTCAAGTTCAACTGTAACCGTTCCTCGATTATCGTTTTCATGAAAAGCTAATACCCCATCTTCTAAATGAAGAGATACTTGATTATTCTGAAGATTTTCATGAATAAGTGTAGCCATATCATAATCAATTGGAGCCATCACTTGATTCATCTTCTCAACTAAAGCAACTTTAATACCAGCATGATGCAGATTCTCAGCCATCTCAAGACCTATAAATCCACCACCAATTACAACTGCACTTTTTGCTTTATGTTTGGTAATTACCTCTTTGATACGGTCGGTATCAGGAACTGTCCATACTGTAAATATCTTATCACTATTAATTCCAGGTATTTGTGGTTTAATTGGGGTGGAGCCTGTAGATATGACCAGTTGATCATAAGACTCCTCATATGTTTTTCCAGTCTTTAGATCCTTAACCACAACTTTCTTTTCATCTGGGTTAATTGACATTACTTCATTCATTACCCTTACATTTATGTTAAACTTCTTATACATCTCTTCAGGTGTTTGTAATAAAAGATTTTCTCTATCATTAATTACATCACCTACATAATATGGTAACCCGCAATTTGCAAATGATATATATGCGCCTCTTTCTAATAGGACAATCTCTGCTGTTTCGTTTAATCTTCTAAGTCTAGCTGCTGTAGTTGCTCCTCCAGCTACTCCACCTATGATTACTGTTTTATTAGCCATATCCATTTCTCCATTCCATAAAGTATTTTATGTCTTTTTTTATCTTATAAGACATAATACTAAAAAAATGGATAATCGTACCGTGATTAAGTCACATTAACTTTCGGTAGCAATTTTTAAGAGTGATTCTTTGTCAAGAACAACAATTTTTCCACGCTCTAAAGTTACAAACCCCTCTTTTTGAAAATATTTTAACATCCTAGAAACTACCTCTCTAGCACTTCCTAAATCTTTTGCAATTTCATCATGGGTAACTATTAATTTATTATCATTTGTCTTTACCATCTCATCATATAGATAACTTGCCAAACGTTTATCAAAGCTTAAGAAAAGAATCTGTTGCATGGACCACATGACACTTGAGAAATTTTCTGTGGTTTGTTTATAAATAAAGTTTTGAACGTATACATTATCTTCGTAAAGATGATTCAGATAGGATGAATTCGTTACAATAATTTTACTATCTTTCGTAGCTTCTATAAAAACATCAAAAGTAATTTCATCTATTATACAG
>NZ_CBDLAM010000120.1:6693-12375 GCF_965301125.1 Anaerosporobacter sp.
AACGTACATACTTCTCCTTCATCTAATCGATAGAGCGTAACCTCTTTACCGTTTTCTGATTGAATATACACACGTAATTGACCCTCATACACCGCCAACAATCCTAAACACTTGCCCATTGATTCATTGATGAACTGTCCCTTTATGTATTTACTAATATATGAATTTTGTACAAATTCCTCCTTCTGACGATTCGATATTTGATTCCAGAATGGATATATATGACTAAAGTACTGATGAAAATTTATCTCCACAATCACACCTCCGAACATTTAGTTTACATTTTATTAAATACTATTTTTTATATTCTATATAACTTTTCCAGCTAATACTTCCATATAATCTTTATAATTTTCCTTTAGTAATTTAGGTACATTCAGACCATATGGGCAGCTTGATGAACAACGTCCACAATTAAAACATTTTTTAATGCGTCTCATCTTATCTTGAACTTCTTTGGTTAATTGCAGTTCGGCTGAAGATTGTCGTAGCAATAATGACATTCTTGCACAAGTATTGATTTCAATTCCAACAGGGCATGGCATACAGCGACCGCAACCACGACATAAATTTCCTGTTAATTCGTTCTGATTTTTTTCTGTTGTTCCTAATATATCTATTGTCATATAACTTATTCACCTCTTATATGTATTATCCTATATTTATTATCACTTATCTTCCATATGTTCTAGTTCAAAATGTGTTAACCTGAATATAAGTTAGATATTACTCTTCTAACTATAAGATTTCTTATGAAACCTGTCAATCATTCAAGTGAATATATTATTCAATCTTCTCTTTTTAAGTGGACTAGGACAATTTCTAAATTCAATTTGTCCTAGTTCACTAATTTTAACCATTAACAATCTATTCTACAGGAAATCGATAAAAGAATGTACTACCAACACCAAGTTCACTCTCTACCCATACCTCTCCATGATGAACATCCGCAATCCATTTTACCATGGATAAGCCAAGCCCAAGGTTTCCTTCTTCCCTAACTGTTCTTGATGGATCAACTTGATAGAATCTTCTAAAGATCTTTTCCATGTTTTCCTCAGCTATACCAATTCCATCATCGCTTACATAGCCAGCAAATTGTTCCTTATCTGTTCCTCTGTTTTCTCTGTACAAAGCAATTTCAATATGCCCAGATTCTTTCCCATAATGGATGGCATTCATAATCAGATTTATAAAAAAACGCATTAACAACGTTTCATCACCCTTTATTGCTATTCCTTCTTCAATCAAAGCATGAACGTTGATATTTTTCTTCTTCGCCTTTTCTTTCGCATCTTCAACTATTACTTCTAATAAATCGCTTAGATTAACCCACTCAAGCTGTATTTTATTTTCATCTAAATCGCCTCTAGCTAACAATAGTAGTTGACTTATAAGATTGGAAATACGCTTTGTCTGTAGGTAAATACTATCTAATGCTTCTTTTGTTTCCTCACAATTCTCAAGTTCCCTAGCATATTCACACTGCGACAATATTACACTTACTGGTGTTCGAAGTTCATGAGAAACATCTGATGTAAACTGTTTTTCTCTTTCAAAAGAATCTTCTAGTCTTTCAAACATTTGATCAAACGTTCTACCTAAACGATATAATTCATCATCCCCCTCACCTAGATTTACTCGTTTGCTTAGGTCTTTTCCACTGGTAATCTGTTCAACCGTTTTACTCATCTGATTTACAGGTTTGAATGCCCTTTTAGTAAGAATATACCCTCCTACAATAGCAATCACGATAATCAAGGGTGCTAATATCATTAAAACACGAATGTTAACATGTATAGGCCCGGCATTGTTTGTTGTTAACGTCATACCTCGTACAGTAAGCTGTCCATATCCAGGTATTTCTTGTGATAAATCGTATAAATACCATTCCTCTGACAATGATATTTTTCGTAGTTCTTGATTCATAATCGGTAAGGTATGGTCAACAACTTTAGGAAGAAAACCATTAATCAATTGATTATTACTATTATATACTGCTATATATATACCTTTTTCAATAAAAATATCTTCTTCATCAATTTCAAGTTTCCCATCCTCAAACTCTATGTCATCCATAACATCTGCTACTTGATTGATAAGCATCTCTTTTGACGAATTTCTTATTATACGATCACTAATCAGATAAGTTATCAAAACAATCATTAAAGCCATAATACAAAGAAAAGCAGTATACCATAGGGTTACCTTCCACGTAATCGATATTCTTTTCCCACGCTTCCTATTCATGACTTGCCTCATCTCTAAGCACATATCCTGCTCCTCGAATAGTATGAATCAATTTAGGCTCAAAATTTTGATCTATTTTCTTACGAAGATATCGTATATATACGTCTATTACGTTGGAGCCACCCTCATAATCAAAATTCCATATGTGTTGTTCAATCTTTGCTCTACTTAACACAACACCTTGATTTCGTATCATATATTCTAATACAGAAAATTCCTTACTAGATAATGAAATAACTGTATTCCCCCTCTTAACAATTCTTGTATCACAGTCAACCATTAAATCCGCCACAGTGAATATATTCGTTGCTTCATCAATACTTCGTCTTGTTAATACACGTATTCTAGCTAATAATTCTTCGAATGCAAAGGGCTTGACCAAATAATCATCAGCTCCACTATCCAGTCCCATTACTCGATCTTCAATACCGTCTTTAGCAGTTAATAACAATATCGGTGTTTTATCTCGATTTTTACGCATTAATCGAACTAAATCAAGACCATTTAACTTCGGCAACATAATATCAAGCACAATCACATCATATTCAGCGAGTCTCATATAATCAAGTGCTTCTTCACCATTAAAACAAGAATCAACACTATAACCTTCTTTATTAAGTCTTTTCTTAATTATTGTATTCAAGTCTTTCTCATCTTCTACTACTAATATCCTCATATAAATTCTTTCATCCTTTTCCTTGCTAAGATAATTCTCGAGAACATTATCTTATATAATAGCGTAATTTTCTACTATAATTTTAATTTTTAATTTTAATATTAATTTTAATATTCTTTTAATGTTAAGATTTTATACTAAGCAAGTAATCAATCAAGAAAATAAATTTTAGATAATAAAAAGGAAGGTTAGAAAATTATGAAAAAAACATTTACTAGTAAAGTATTCGTATTTGCAACAATCTTAACAATCGGAGTAGGTTCTCAATCGTTATTTGCAAATGCTGCAAACGCCAAATTTACTTCATCAACAAAAACTACTTCTAAAATAAATGTAAAATCAGTGGAATATGATTATGATGATACGGATGACTCTATTGAAATTGATTTTTCAAATAAAATCAAGCTTAAATCTTCAGCAAAAGCAAGTGTTAAAGATAGCTCTGGTAAAACATATAAAACATTTATAGAAGAATCCGATAACAATGAAATCGACTTAGATGTAGCTAATTTAAAAGCTGGTAAAAAATATACGGTTACGATTAATGGGATCAAGAATGCTAATGCTTCTAAATACGGAACTCTAACAATCAACTTCAGCATTCCAAAAGCATCTACTAATCTTGTGAAAGATGTAGAGTTTGATAATGAAGATAAGGAAGTATCCTTTGACTTTCGTAACAATGTGAAATATAACAATGTAAAAGTTACTATTACTAATACTAAAGGAACAAAAACTTACAAAACTACTGTTGTAGAAAAAGATAATGATGAATTAACTGTAAGAGTAAATGGATTAACAGAAGGAAAAACATACAAATACACTATAACAGGGGTTACTGAGAAAGCATCTGGTAGCTCGAAAAAGTTAACAGGTACTTTTGTAGCTTTAGACAACTAAATCTGAGAATCTGGTAAGGGTAAGGGCAAGGCCAAACAAGTTGGCTTGCCCTTATTCTATAATTTCTTCCCACACTTAGGACAATATTCATAATCAGATTCTTTGGTATTAAATCCGCAATTGCTACAGAGTTTAATACTATTTTCACGACATCCAAAAATTCATAGTACTAATGCTAGACAAGCTTAAGAATTTATTAGTATTGATTCTATATACTCTTTACAATGTTCCATAATAGTTTTCATATTATCTAGATCCGTTATTACATCTCCTGTTTCCATCGAATGATCTGCTTGATCCGTTGTATATAAGCTCATAGATAAATCTTGACACGTGTCTATAACATCTTGCGTTTCGACCCATGTATCAGATGTTCCATGGAATACAATACCATTCCCACAAAGCATCGGTAACGAATGTTTTACCGGAGTAAGATATATACTAAATAATTTACTTGATATTGATGAATCTTCATGTATTAACTTGTTAGCTAACGTACCAGAAACAGCGGTTCCAATACTTTTTGCCAAGAACAGAATCTTATCGTATTGATTAAAATCCGTAACACCTTGCTCTTTCAGAGATTTTCTCGTTTCGTTCATCGCATGTTCAAATGCAGCTTTTAAGTCCCCTTTTGGTAATGTGCCGTAATCTACTTCTATTGTCTCAAAACCGAGATTTTCAGCTAGATTTTTTGAATAATACAAAAGTGGTTTATTTGAATTATAGCCCATACCAGGAAATATAATTGCTAAGTTCTTTTTTTTAGTATTTTCCATTATTAGTCCTCCAAATATCATTCATACAAATCATACAAAATATTATTTACAACTAGTATACCACAATATGTAATAATAAAAAAAGTCCTTACCTAACATCTGATATCCTAAATATCAAATAATTAGATAAGAACTTATATATTCTTAATATCTTTGACTGTTATGGTCTTAAACCGGAACCACCTTGCATTGTTATTGTTTCACCTGTAAGATATGATGCGTCATCAGAAGCAAGGAATACACATAGACGTCCTACATCCTTCTCCGGATCTGCGAATTTACCCATAGGTACATTTTTGATTGTCTTCTCATAAGCTTCGGGATATTCTTCTTTGAACTTAACAAGGCCTTCTGTCATAGCTAGAGGACAGACAACATTCACGTTAATTCCATCAGGAGCCCATTCGGTTGCTGCAACTCTTGATAACCCTCTTATACCTTCCTTCGTAGCTGCATAAGAAGACTGAGCAACTCTTCCGGAAAGTCCTGCACCTGAGGCAAAATTTATAACAGAACCTTTTGCTTCTTTAAGATAAGGATATGCTTCTCTCATATAGAAAAATGTTGCATAGAGACCTGTATTTATAGCCAAATCAAAATCTTCTTTCGTATGCTCTATTAGCATTAATCCAGATTTTGAAGCTTGCGCATTATTAATTACTACATCAATCTTGCCAAATTTCTCAACTGTTTTTGCAATAACATTTTTAATTGCCTGCTCATCCGCACCATCTGCTACAACAGTGAGAACTTCAACACCACATTCATTTTCTAGCGTTTGTTTTGCTTTAGTAAGAGTTTCTTCCGTTCTTCCTGTAAGTACTAACTTGGCGCCTTCTTTTGCAAATGCGGTACTTATACCATAACCAATTCCACGACCTCCACCAGTTATTATTACAACCTTATCTTTTACCATATCCATTGTACCTCCTGCTTATTCTAGTATTTGTAGAGTAAATCAAGTGAATTTCTGTATATACATGGAATATTATAGTTCTATTCTAGTAAAAGTCAAGTTATTTTGTATAATATAAACTAATGTATTGAATATACTAGGAAGTTTTAGAATATTTTATA
>NZ_CBDLAM010000121.1:0-12337 GCF_965301125.1 Anaerosporobacter sp.
TAATGCTGTTTTATTACCAATGAATACAGCATTATATTTGAATCAAGTGATACAAAATGATGAGAATTTTCATGCCGAAACCAATGAGGAATTCCGTGAATTAGTAGATAAAATTATGAATCCGAAAGTAAATCACTATGAAGTTCCATCCGATGTGAATGCTAGTCTTCGTAGTTACCAGGTGACAGGATATAAATGGCTTTGTACTTTAGCGGATAACAATCTAGGTGGTATCCTTGCGGATGATATGGGTCTTGGTAAGACGTTACAATCTATTGTATATATGGCAGCATTTAGAGAGAGACCGTATCTGATTGTGTGTCCATCATCTTTGGTTTACAATTGGCAAGAAGAAATAGAGAAGTTTGCACCTTTCTTAAAGACTGCAATAGTAGTAGGGACTCCGGAAGAACGTGCGGCTGTTATTGATAGTGCTAAGAATGAAGAAGAAATCGATGTTGTCATTACGTCCTATCCACTAATTAGAAGGGATATTGAGGTTTATGCAGGATTACAGTTCCACACTATGTTTATTGACGAAGCACAATTCATTAAGAATGCTAACTCACGTAATGCCAAATCAGTAAAAGCAATACAAGCGAAGCACAAATTCGCATTAACAGGTACACCAATTGAGAATAGTTTATCAGAGCTTTGGTCTATTTTTGATTTTATTATGCCATTTTATCTGTTTACAAGTTCTAAATTCCAGTCTATCTATGAGAAACCTATTATTAAAGATGGAAACAAAGATGCAATGGCAGATTTGAATCGTCACATTCAACCATTTATCTTAAGAAGAATGAAGAAGGAAGTTCTATCAGAATTACCAGATAAAGTTGAAACAAAATACATGACGGAGATGACGGATAATCAAAGAAAGGTTTATGCTGCGTACCTTGCCAGTATTAGAGATGATTTATTCAAAGATGGCGCGGATACTGGATTTGAAAAGAAAAAAATCGAGATCCTTGCAGCACTAACAAGACTTCGTCAGATATGTTGCCATCCATCAACATTTATTGAAAACTACAAAGGTGGCAGTGGTAAGATGGACTTACTTATGGAAATCTTGCCAGATATAATCGGAGCAGGACATCGCGTATTAATCTTTTCGCAGTTTACAACTATGCTACATCTGATTGAAGATGAACTTAAAAAGTCAGAGTTTACGTATTTCTCATTGGAGGGTTCTACAAGTATTGATACCCGTAAAGATTATGTAAAACGTTTTAATGAGGGAGAAGGTGATATCTTCTTAATCTCATTAAAGGCAGGTGGTACAGGACTTAATCTAGTGGGAGCAGATACGGTAATACACTTTGATCCTTGGTGGAATCCGGCGGTTGAAGAACAAGCCACTGACCGTGTTTACCGAATTGGGCAGACCAATTCGGTTCAAGTAATTAAGCTAATAACAAGGGACACCATTGAAGAGAAGATTTATAAACTACAGAAAAAGAAAAAAGAATTATCGGATTCTGTAATTCAAGCCAAAGAGATCTTTATTAATCATCTATCAAGAGAGGAATTAGAAGAAATCTTTAAGTTATAATAGTACAATAATCCATTTGATAAAAAACAAAAATACTGGTACAATATTTGTAGCTTTAAAGCAAGTATTGTATTAATTTGAACATTTAGAGTTTTAGGAGAATAAGAATGAACGACATTACGATTATAGGTATTGCAGGGGGATCTGCATCTGGAAAAACAACAGTAGCTAGTAGAATCAAAGAGGAATTTAACGATGATGTTGAGTTAATCTGCCATGATTATTACTATCTAGCACACAATGATATTCCGTTTGAAGACAGAGTTAAGCTTAATTATGATCATCCAAATGCATTTGACACAGAGAGATTAATAAGTGATATCAAACAATTAAAGCAAGGAATTGCTATTGAACGCCCAGTATATTCTTATACGGAGCATACAAGACTTTCTGACACTGTACGTGTTGAACCTAAGAAAGTTATTATTGTAGAAGGTTTCTTGATTTTTGAAAATCCAGATTTATTACACTTAATGGATATTAAGATTTTTGTAGATACCGATGCGGATGAGAGATTAATTCGCCGTATTCTTCGTGATGTTAAAGAAAGAGGCAGAAGTTTAGAATCAGTAATTACACAATATTCTACAACGGTTAAGCCAATGCATGAACAATTTGTAGAACCATCAAAACGTCATGCAGATGTAATTATTCCTTATGGCGGACAGAATGAGATTGCGCTATCCATGCTATTAGACAAGATTCGTAATATGGTGGGTTAATAAGTATAAAAAGAAAGTTGTTTGGTTTTCTTACCGAACAACTTTCTTTGTTTTATTGCCTTTGTTTAGTTTGCAAAATGAGAGTTATAGAACTCTTCAACTAAAAGATCAACATAGGAATCAACTAAATTCTTATCGAATGTTTCAAGAATTCCATTTTTAATGTACTCTGTTTGTTTGAAATAATTAATTTCATCTGCTTCGTTAGGATCTATAACACGATCTAATACTTCCTTTGTTATATTTTTCTCTAACCATGTATTAATGGCATCAGTAAGTGCGTTTTCTTCGTCGATTTGTCCCTTCACTTGTTTAGAGTGTTTTAAAGTTCCAAAACCAATGATAAGGAAGCTGGTAAATAATAACCCCATGATAATCCATGCAAAATATCCTTGGTAGAAGCTTAATACTCCAAATATATTAAGAAGCAATACCACTAAGCCACCAAATCCAACAGCGATAAAGATATAAGCAGTAGAACGAAGATCTTTAAATTGGTCTGCCTTTCTCACATACACAGTAGAAGACTTAGATGCAGCTTTCATATCATTTAATGAGCTATTGTTTTTGTTTTTTTCATAATTATAATCTTCATCATCAATATCCGCATCATATGAATCTGATAAACTTGAATTAGGTGATTTGTCTGTAGTAGATTCAACATTCTCTTCGGATGATTTTTCTTCTTCAGTTTCAGCAATATAGAACGCCTGAAATAATTTCTTTGCTTCGCTTAAATCGTTCTCATTCACTACAACGACATAGGATTGATCTTTTTCGTCATAAGAATATGAAGCTTGATTAATCTTAGAATAGTCAAGAAATTGGATTAATTTTTGTGCATCTTCTTCTTTTTCAAGACGAACTACTTCAGATTCAGAAACATGACCTTCTGTAGCTTCTTCGATTAATTCTGTACCACAATCAGCACATACTTTAATTCCTTCTCGATATTCCATGTTACATTTTGGACACCACGGCATATGGAAACCCCCTTTGAATTAATAAAGGCTTCTGCAAAATTAGTAGTATATTGCAAAAGCCTTTTACCTTTTATGAATTACTCAGCGATTTTGAATAAATGGTATGCTTTTTTACCTTTCTTAACAAGTAAAGCACCATCAGAATTAAAATCGCTTGGTGTAAATACACGGTCAAATTCAGTTACTTTAACATCGTTAACTGATACACCACCTTGTGTAATGTTTCTTCTTGCGTCAGAACGTGAAACTGCTAATTTGGCATCTACTAAAAGAGTAATTAGATCGATACCCTCATTGAATTGTTCTGCAGTATAAGTAGTAGTAGGCATGTCATCTGTCTTCATATTACCACCGAATAAAGCACGAGCAGCTTCTTGTGCTTTAATAGCTTCTTCTTCACCATGAACAATCTTAGTAATTTCGAAAGCAAGAACTTCTTTTGCGTGATTGATTTCAGAACCTTCTAAAGCGCCAAGTCTACGTACTTCATCCATTGGTAAGAAAGTAAGAAGACCTAGACATTCTTCCACCTTAACATCTTCGATGTTTCTCCAGTATTGGTAGAATTCATATGGAGAAGTCTTTTCTGGATCTAGCCATACAGCACCCTTCATAGTTTTACCCATCTTAATGCCTTCGCTAGTTGTTAATAACTTAAATGTTAAACCATATGCTGGTTTACCTTCTTTACGACGGATTAAGTCAACACCACCTAAGATGTTAGACCATTGATCGTTACCACCAAGTTCAAGAGAACAACCGTACATTTGATTTAATTTTAAGAAGTCATAAGATTGCATCAACATGTAGTTGAATTCGAAGAATGTAAGACCTTTTTCCATACGTTGCTTGTAACATTCAGCAGTAAGCATTTTGTTTACTGAGAAATGAACACCGATTTCACGTAAGAATTCAACATAGTTTAGGTCAAGTAACCAATCAGCATTATTAGCAATAATAGCGTTATCATTATTGAAATCGATAAAACGAGATAATTGTTTATGGAAACAATCTGCGTTATGTTGAATCGTTTCTTTCGTCATGATTGCTCTCATATCAGATTTACCAGTAGGATCGCCAATCATTGTAGTACCACCACCAAGTAAAGCGATTGGTCTATGGCCTGCACGTTGCATATGCATCATAGCCATAACTGTTAAGAAGTGTCCAGCAGTTAAACTGTCAGCAGTAGCATCAAATCCTATATAAAAGGTAACTTTCTCCTTACCTAATAATTCTCTAATTTCTTGTTCATGAGTAGTTTGCTCGATAAACCCTCTTTCGAGTAAAATATCATATACGTTTGTAGACATTTTTGTTCCTCCTTAAGGTAATATGGTAACGATTTGATAACTGTTTTGTACCAAATTGTATCCTTCAATCATAAATATTATCGTAACACAAACCCCCGTCATATTCAAGATGAATGTATGCATATATTTATGTAGGGAATAATTTAGATCATTGTAAGAAAGGGAGTAAGTATAATGGAAAAGGATACAACCTATACTGTGAATAGACAAGAATTAATTCGTTTGGCTAGAGAGAGTTGTGAAGGGAATCTTAAATCTTCTGGGAATGGAAGATTCTCGCAAGGTTTATCAAAGAAAGGGGCTAATCCAAAGAAAGAATCTATAGCTAAGGTACCTAAAGCTACGACTGCCAAGAAGACAAAAGTTAATGTAGGATCAGAGCAAGATAAGAAACAAAAAGCGATTAAATCAATTCTAATCCGTACTATATGCGCTTCGGCAGTTTTTCTTGTTATTGTAGTTTTTGATAAGATTAATTTTACTTATAAAACTTTTGGTGCAGACATGATTAAAGAAGTAGTACAGAGTAACCGCGTGTATGATAAAGCCGAGAAGTTCTTTGCAACATTGCAAGATGAAAAAATTGTTGATGTTTTTAATAGACTTGATTAAGGAAGTTGTGTTATACTCTTAATCGTATGTAAATATGCGATATATTATTAACATTTGTTATTGCTAATATGTATTATTGTTAATAATATAAGAAATTTTGATAAATTAAGCTATTACAAAAGGTTTCGTTATCCCAAGTAATAGCCAATATAGAATGGAGATACAAGATACATGAGAAAATTAGCTTTATCTGATGAAATACTGCTAACGGTAGAAAAACCAGCCAGATATATTGGTAATGAAGTAAATATGGTCGTAAAGGACTTAGATAAAATTGATATCCGCTTTTGTATGTGCTTTCCTGATGTATACGAAATCGGTATGTCACATCTAGGAATTCAAATTCTATACGATATGTTTAATAGAAGAACTGACACATACTGTGAAAGAGTTTATTCACCATGGGTAGACCTTGATCAAATTATGAGAGAGAAAAAGATCCCATTATTTGCTCTTGAATCACAAGATCCAATTAAAGATTTTGATTTCCTTGGAATTACTCTTCAATATGAGATGTGTTATACTAATATACTTCAAGTGTTAGAATTATCACAAATTCCTATCTATGCGAAGGATAGAACAGAAGAACATCCTATCGTAGTAGGTGGAGGACCTTGTGCATATAATCCTGAGCCACTTGCTGACTTCTTTGACTTCTTCTATATCGGAGAAGGGGAAACTGCCTATGATGAAATTCTTGATTTATATAAAGAGAACAAGAAAAACGGTGGTTCAAGAATCGATTTTCTTCGTAAAGTAGCGAATGTACAAGGTATGTATGTACCTATGTTTTATGATGTTACGTATAACGAAGATAATACAATCGCTTCCTTTACAAAGAATGATCCTGAAGTACCAGATATGGTTAAGAAACAAGTTGAGATGGCATTAAGTGAAACGGTATATCCAAAGAAACCACTTGTCCCTTATATTAAGGCAACGCAAGACCGTGTAGTTCTTGAGATTCAACGTGGTTGCATTCGTGGATGTCGTTTCTGTCAAGCTGGTATGATTTATCGTCCAATTCGTGAAAGAGATTTAGAATTCTTAAAAGAACGTGCTTATGAGATGCTTAAAGCAACAGGACATGAGGAAATCTCCTTAAGTTCTTTAAGTTCTAGTGATTATTCAAAGCTACAAGAATTGGTGTATTTCTTAATAGATGAATTTCGCTCCAAAGGTGTTAATATTTCACTACCTTCCCTTCGTATCGATGCATTCGCTCTTGATGTAATGAGTAAAGTACAAGACGTAAAGAAGAGTAGTTTGACATTTGCACCAGAAGCAGGTTCACAAAGACTTCGTGATGTAATTAATAAAGGCCTTACAGAAGAAGTAATCTTAAAGGGTGCTATGGATGCGTTCATTAGCGGTTGGAATCGTGTTAAGTTATACTTTATGTTAGGGCTTCCAACTGAAACTTATGAAGATATTGAAGGAATTGCTACATTATCCGATAAGATTGCAAGAGAATATTATACAATACCAAAAGAAGAACGCAATGGTCGTGTAAGTATTGTATCAAGTACGTCGTTCTTTGTACCAAAACCATTTACACCATTCCAATGGGTACGTATGAATACCAGTGAAGAATTCCTTGAAAAACAACGTTTCCTAAATGGTAAGATGAGAGAGCAATTAAACGCAAAGAGTATCAAATACAATTGGCATGAAGCAGAACTTACTATGTTAGAAGGTGTTCTTGCCCGTGGAGATCGTAGAGTAAGTAAGATTGTTTATGACGCTTATAAAGCGGGATGTATCTATGATTCTTGGTCAGAACATTTCAAGTATGATTTATGGATGAAAGCATTCGAAGATAACAATATGGATCCTTTATTCTACACAAGTAGAGAAAGGGATTACGAAGAAATCCTTCCTTGGGATTTCATAGATGTAGGAGTTACAAAGAAATTCCTTATAAGAGAATACGAACGCGCAGTATCAGAAAAAATAACTCCAAACTGTAGACAAGCATGTTCTGGATGTGGTGCCATGAGTTTTGGTGGCGGTGTTTGTTTCGAAGGAGGGAATAAGTAGATGAAAGCAAGAGTAAAATTTTCTAAGACAGGTAACCTTAAGTTTATAGGCCACCTTGATGTGATGCGTTATTTCCAAAAGGCATTCCGTCGTGCAGAGATTGATGTAGAATATTCAAAAGGATTTAGCCCTCATATGTTATTATCCTTTGCGTCGCCTCTTGGTGTGGGATTAACTAGTGATGCCGAATATCTGGACATGCAGTTATTATCTACGCTATCAGAAGAAGAGATGATTGCCAAGATGAATGAAGCCATGGTAAATGATATTCAAGTAGTTGATTTTAAACTACTTCCTGATACAAGTAAAAATTCCATGTCTATCGTTGCAGGAGCTGATTATAAGATTTCTTTAAAAGATGGATATACCTTCGAAGCGACTACAGATGCAGATGGACATGTTCTTGAAACTTCATTAACAACAGAAAACTTCAAAGAACGATTTGAAGCCTTTATGGCCAAAGAACAAATCGTAATTCTTAAGAAATCTAAGAAAAGCGAGAAGGAAGTAGACATCAAACCATTTATTTATCATGTAGCATTTGATGCCAAGTCATTTGCTGAACTTGGAGGTACCTTCTGTGAAAATAGCGTTGCAGAAAGTTATACGAATGAATGTATTGTCTATATGCAATTAGCTGCTGGTAGTGTGAATAACTTGAAACCAGAATTAGTTATGGAAGCTTTCTGTCAATCAGAGAATGTAATATTCAATCCATTTGCTTATCAGGTACATCGAATGGAAATGTATGCGGATCTTGGGACAGAAGAAGAGAGAAAGCTAGTTCCACTAAATGACGTAAAATAATTGTAACGACATAGATAACGATTCAGTTACGTAAATCGTTGCAGATAAATTATGAAAATTATATGATACGGTTATAGAGATTTTCGATTAGAATTTCTTTATAACCGTATTTGTGCACACTAGAAATAGTGCAGATGGGAGCAGGTATGAACAGTAAGTTAATCTTAACAACAAAAGAAAATAGAATAATATCTTCCTTAATCGAAGACAATGAATTTGTACAACTTCGTGTGGATTCTATGGATTCTGATAGTATATTAGGGAATATATACGTTGGTAAGGTAAAGAATATAGTTAAGAACATTAATGCTGCCTTCATAGAGATTGCAGGCGGTGCTATGTGTTATTATTCTTTGGAAGAAAATAAAAATCCGATTTATGTGAAAGAAAAAAAGACGGATAAAATTGTAATGGGTGATGAAATCTTAATTCAAATAGAGAAAGAGAACATAAAAACAAAGGCGCCTGTAGCAACTTGTCATCTAAACTTCACAGGAAAATATGTTGTATTAACCCATGGTAAGACTAAGATTGGTGTGTCGTCTAAGATCACATCGGATAATGAAAAGAAACGTTTGAAAGAAATCTTATATTCCTATAAGAACGATGAATATGGCTTTATTATCCGTACTAATGCGCAGGGTGCCTCTGAAGATATGATTCAAGGGGAAATTGATTCATTAATTAAGATGTATGAAGAAATTACTCAGTATGGTGTTCATCGAAGCACGTTCTCGTTAGTGCATAAAACACCGTCAGCGTATCTATGTGATATTCGTGATGGTTATGCCAATACTCTTACGGAAATTATTACAGATGATGAGAACATTTACGCACAGATCGAGGAGTATCTAAAGAAGTATCAACAAGAAGACCTAGAGAAGCTTCGGTTCTATAATGACGATCAAATCAAATTAAGTGCTTTGTATAATATAGAGAAGAGGTTAGAAGAGGCAACTCGTGAACATGTGTGGCTTAAGTCTGGTGCATACTTAGTAATTCAGCATACAGAAGCCTTCAATGTTATCGATGTGAATACAGGGAAAGCAATCGCGGGTAAGAAAAAGGCTCAGGAAACCTTCCTTAAGATTAACCTTGAAGCAGCAAGAGAAGCAGCAAGACAAATTCGATTGCGAAACTTATCAGGAATTATTATAATCGATTTTATAGATTTATTAGATAAGAAAGATCAGGAGATTCTTATGAAAGAATTAACGCAGTTGTTTAAGAAGGATCCTGTTAAAACCACAGTAGTTGATATTACAGCCTTAAACTTGGTTGAGATTACTCGTAAGAAAGTACGAAAACCACTTCATGAGCAATTAAAGTAATGGGTAGGTTGTCAAAAGCCTGTTTAATATTTTGATTCGTCAATTTGCACAATTTATGGATTGGTAAGTGATGCAAACATAGTTTAAGTTAGGTCTGTGAATGTGCAAATTGATGAAGGTAAGTTTTTTGGTTGGCTTTTGACTACACTTATATTCATCTTAGAAGGAACAGGAGGTTACTATGAATAAGACTAATGTTATGCGTTTATTAGAACAAGCAAAGATTCCCTATACACCACATGAGTACGAAGTTGATGAGAATAATCTAGCAGGTGTACATGTAGCAGAGCAGATAGGGCTACCTATCGAGATGGTTTTCAAAACTTTGGTAGCATTTGGTGAGAAACATGGCGTAGCGGTATTTTGTATTCCCGTTGGAGCTGAACTTGATTTGAAAAAGGCAGCAAAGGCAGCAGGAGAGAAGAAGATAGATTTGTTACCAGTGAATGATCTATTAAAACATACAGGATATATACGTGGCGGCTGTTCTCCTATAGGTATGAAGAAGAAATATCCCACTTATTTTGATGAAACAGGCATATTATATGATACAATTGTAGTGAGTGCGGGGGCTCGTGGGTACCAAATTGAATTAGAACCTAATGCACTTATTGAATATGTAGATGCGAAGGAGATGGATTTGATAGTATAAGATCAAATGAATATCTTTAATACTACTGAATAATAGATAATTAATTCTGGAAAGAAGGAACGAAATGAAAATAACTGTAATTGGCTGTGGTCGTTGGGGATCTTTAATTACTTGGTACTTAGATAGTATAGGACATAACGTTACACTATATGGGCGTGAAACTTCAAAGAACATGCAGCGTTTTATCAAAGAGAGGAAGAATGATTTATTAGAATTTCCTGAATCAATAAAGCTTAAGACAGACCTTGCATGTGTGAAAGAAGCAGATGTGATAGTAATTTCGGTAAATTCGCAAGGATTGCAGGCTTTAATGGATGAAATTAAGCAATATGAACTTACAGATAAAATTTTTGTTCTTTGCATGAAAGGTATCGAAATCTCAACAGGTAGAAGATTATCACAAATTGCAAATGATAATCTTGATTTCTCAAATAATGTGGCAGTTTGGTTAGGACCTGGTCATGTACAAGAATTTTATCATGGTATTCCAAATTGTATGGTAATTGATAGTAATGATGCTAAAACAAAAGAGTTGTTAGTAAATGAATTTTCCAGTGATTTGATACGCTTTTATTATGGACAAGATTTGATAGGGAATGAAATTGGTGCCGCTGCAAAGAATGTAATTGGTATTGCGGCTGGTATGTTGGATGGCCTTGATTTATCTACCTTAAAAGGCGCTTTGATGTCAAGAGGAACAAGAGAAGTAGCAAGATTAATAAAGGCTATGGGTGGAAATGAGTTGTCGGCATACGGTCTATGTCATCTAGGTGACTACGAAGCTACAGTTTTCTCAAAGTTCAGTCACAATAGAAAATTTGGTGAAGCATTTATTAGAAAAGAATCATTTGATGCGTTGGCAGAAGGTTACTATACGGTTAAAGCAATGCTTAATATAGGTAAGAATTATGGGGTGGATTTGCCGATTTGTACAGCAGTATATGATATCCTTTATCGCGAAAAGGATGCGAAAGAGGTATTAGATGGCTTATTTACCAGATCGTTAAAAAATGAATTTTAGATTGCATATGGAATAATTATAAATATAATGGGAAAAAATCTAGAAATATGATTGACAAAACAAAAAACTGATGGTAATATAGTCTAGTGTGCCGCACAACGAGGTTAAAGTTCTGTTCAAACAGACACCATAGTTGGCGAGTAATGATAATAGGAGGTGCCATATGTACGCAATTATAGCAACAGGTGGTAAACAGTACAAGGTAGCAGAAGGCGATATCATTAACGTAGAAAAGCTTGGAGTAGAAGCTGGATCAACTGTTACATTTGATCAAGTTCTTGTTGTAAGCAACAACGGTTTAACAGTTGGAAACCCTACAGTAGCTAACGCTAGTGTAACAGCAACAGTTGTTAAAGACGGTAAAGCTAAAAAAGTTATCGTTTACAGATATAAGAGAAAATCTGGATATCACAAGAAAAACGGTCATAGACAACAATTTACTCAAGTTAAGATCGAAAAAATCAACGCATAATCGAATAGGAAGTAGATATGATAAAAGTATCTTTTACTCGTAATGCGGACGGTGTTTATAATGGATTCAAAACAAAAGGACATGCAGAATTTGCAGACAGAGGTTATGACATCATATGTTCAGCTGTTTCGGTTCTAGTTGTAAATACTATTAATTCTATTGAAGCATTCACTTCTGATCAATTTGAGATGAGAGGCGAAGAAGATTCTGATAAGATAGAATTTGTTATCTTGTCTGAGGTAAGTAAGGAGTCTACCTTATTACTTAATTCTTTAATACTTGGATTACAAGGAATTATTGAGAATTATGGACAAGAGTATATAGATCTGAAAGTATAATAACTTTTAGTGATTCTATTTCATAAAATTGAAATAATATATTTGATTGATATACACGATTCAAGGAGGTGTAAGACTATGTTAAAGATGAACCTTCAGTTATTCGCTCATAAAAAGGGTGTTGGTTCTACTAAGAACGGTAGAGATTCAGAATCTAAAAGATTAGGTGCTAAGAGAGCTGATGGACAGTTTGTATTAGCTGGAAATATTCTTTACAGACAACGTGGTACTAAAATTCATCCAGGCGTAAACGTAGGCCGCGGTGGAGATGATACTTTATTTGCTTTAGTAGACGGTGTTCTTAGATTCGAAAGAAAGGGTAGAGACAAGAAACAAGCTAGTGTATACCCTGTAGAAGCTAAATAATGTAATATATGTAGATGAAGCCCCATTTCTTGATTACATCATAGAATGGGGCTTTATTAAACGATTTTATGATATGGGCAGGTATTATGATTTCATGTATAGCTCTGATATGATTGAATTAAATG